>SVPF01000031.1 GCA_015066005.1 Oscillospiraceae bacterium | reverse complement strand
CTGTTAACATTACAGGACTTTCATTTACACATATGAACAGCGAAATTTCTGCTTGGTTAGAGGTTACTTATACTGATAGTGCTAAGAATTTCAGCACCGCTGACAACAGCGTTGTATATAACAGCACCCAGATTATTGAAAATGCTGCAACAGCAGGTAACGATATTGCTGCAGCATTTAAGGATTTAATGAATTAGTAAGGAGGAATGAAAAATGAAATTTGAATTCCCCGAAATTAATAAAGTTTCCTTCGCGACCGAAAATGTTGCTTTAATGGATGATGTTGGTTTAGAAGAAACCGGCAGCGGCGATTTAGCGTAATTAACGTTAAAAAAATTGAAAATGGGGAGGTGATTCCTCCCCACAAAATCCCCCCCGACAAAGCTTTTTTAGGCTTTGGCGCACCCTTATAAAAGGGAAAAACCATTTCATACTTATGAATGGAGGATAAAAATGAAAAGAATAATTTCAATTGTATTATCGGCTGTTTTGCTGTTAACAACGGTATTGACAGTTCCTATGGTTTTTGCTGATGATACTGCAGTCAGCATAACCAATACCTTTGATGAAGCGGGTTGGGCACCGACTGATACAAATTTAGCCTTGTCAACACCCGACGGTGCTAATGGAAATGCGCTTCAATTTAACGCTATAGCAAACAATGCTAACCGTTATTACAAAATTTATAATCCCGTAAAGGCTTCGGGCGAATATGTTGACTATAAGCCGTCAGTTAAAACGACCTATAAGTTAACCTTCCGTTATCGTACAAGAAGCCTTGAAAACAATATACTTATCAATGTTCGCGGTGTTTCGGGAGATACTGCAGGCGATGTATTAGCCAGAGCAGTTATAGTTAAAAACACATTAAATTTAACTGACTATAAATGGGATACTGCAGTGGCTTATTTCACAACACCCAATTCTGCATTAGATGCATTGGCAATTTCGGTAGAGCTTAGCGGTGCTACCGCTGTAACCGATTTTAACGTGGCTATCGATGATGTTAAGCTTGAAACAGTTGCCGCAAACTTTGTTTTGGGTAATACCTTCGATGAGGACGGTGTTAATGTTAATACAATAAATTTGGGTAAAGACACCGGTACCTATTCGGATGCTACATATAACGCAAACGAAACAGGGTATAACACCAACTCTAAAAATTCGGGTAATGCTTCGCCCTTAAGAACAGGCACTGCACTGGGCTTCAGAGCGGCAAGAATTTTGACACATGCTAATAAAACTCATTTTGAAATTTATGACTATAGCAAGGGCTTAGGTGCCGACGGTAAGCTTCAAAGCTTTGTGCCGAAAAACGGTTCGACCTATACAATAAAATTTGATTATAAAATTGCAAGGTCCGGAACACAAAATCTTAGCATAAACGTAAGACCTGTTACTGTTGACGGTGAGAATAGAGTTTTGGGTGATATTATTACTCCGGCAGTTGAAATCCCCAAAAACGATGCAAATCATCCTACACCTGCTATTTGGAAAACCGCAACGGTTAACGTGCCTATTACTGAAGATATTGCAGGTTTGGCAATTACGGTAGAAAGTACCGGTAATGTAACAACTTATACCTTCTTCGACAATTTGGAGGTTTCGGAAATTGTTCCCGAAAACGATGACAAAGAAGAGGAAAAAATAATAATCGTTAATAATACGTTTGATGAAGCTGATTGGGCGCCAGTAGACACAAATTTAGCTTTAGCAACACCCGAAGGTGCTAACGGAAAAGCACTTCAAATTAACGGTATTGATAATAACGCTATGCGTTATCATAAAATTTACAATCCTGAAAAGGTATCAGGTCAGTATGTTGATTATAAGCCGTTAGCCAAAACGACATATAAGTTAACCTTTAGTTATCGTACAAGAAGCCTTGAAAACAACATACTTATCAATGTTCGCGGCGTTTCGGGTGGCACTGTAGGCGATGTGTTGGCAAGAGCAGTTACAGTTAAAAACACATTGAATTTAACTGACTATAAATGGGATACTGCAGTGGCTTATTTCACAACACCCGCTTCCGCATTAGATGCATTGGCAATTTCGGTAGAACTAAGCGGCGCTACCGCTGTAACCGATTTTAACGTAGTTATCGATGATGTAAAGCTTGAAACAGTTACCTCAAAATTTGTTTTGGGTAATACCTTCGATGAAGACGGCGTTAATGTTAATACAATAAACTTGGGTAAAGACACCGGTACCTATTCGGATGCTACATATAATGCAAACGAAACAGGGTATAACACCAACTCTAAAAATTCGGGTAATGCTTCACCTTTAAGAACAGGCACTGCACTGGGCTTTAGAGCAGCAAGAATTCCGACAAATGCTAATAAAGTTCATTTTGAAATTTATGACTATAGCAAGGGCTTGGGTGCCGATGGTAAGCTTCAAAGCTTTGTGCCGAAAAACGGTTCGACCTATACAATAAAATTTGATTATAAAATTGCAAGGTCCGGAACACAAAGCCTTAGCATAAACGTAAGACCTATTACTGTTGACGGTGAAAATAGAGTTTTGGGTGATATTATTACTACGGCAGTTGATATTCCCAAAAACGATGCAAACCATCCCACACCTGCTATTTGGAAAACCGCAACGGTTAACGTTCCTATTACTGAGGATATTGCAGGCTTGGCAATAGTAGTAGAAACTACCGGTAATGTAACAACTTATACCTTCTTCGATAACCTCGAGGTGTTAGAGGTTGTTTCCGAGTCCGGCGGTGAAAATGAGGAAGAAAACGCATATATAACCAATACCTATGAAGAGGCAGGGCTTGGCTCAATTAGTAACGGCTCGGGCACAAGTAAGCTAAAGGGTAAAAATATCTACCATTTAGGCACAAAAACTGCCGCTGCACGCGAAGGCCGAGTTTTACAGTTTAAATCTATTACAGGTCAAACAAACGTGGCAGCAGGCAACATAACCCACGTTGAGCTTTATAACCCTAAGGATGAAAACTTCGCTAGCTTTAAGCCAGAGGTTGGCAAAAGCTATGAAATAACCTTCGATTATAAGGCTAAAGCAGGCCAAACCGCTTATATTTCCTTTAATGTTCGCGGTGTTACTGATGCAGGCCTCGGGGATATACTTGCTAATGCAGTAACCATACAGCCTAAGGACCCCGGATATGTAGATTATACTTGGGGTACAGCCACCGCATATGTAACTATTACCAAGGAATTATCGGCATTGGCTATTTCGGCAGAAATTTCCTCTGCGGGTGATGCGGGTACACTTTATCCATATCTTGATAATGTTAAATTTAGAGAATTTGAAATTGCAAACGACTTTAAAAACACCTATGAAGAAGAGGGACTTGGTTCCATATCTAACGGCGGCGCAGGCTCTCACAAGCTTAAGGGTAAATATATTTTCCACTTAGGCACAAAAACTGCCGCTGCACGCGAAGGCAGGGTTTTACAGTTCTCTACAATTTCGGGTCAAAATAACGTAGCTAAGGGTAACATTACCCATGTTGAGCTTTATAACCCCGCAGATGCAAACTTTGCAAGCGTTGTTCCGCAGAAAAACGCTACATATAAAATCAAGTTTGACTATAAGGTAAAGGCCGGCACCACCGGTGATATTTCCTTTAATATCCGCGGTGTTACCAAGGACGGCATTGGCGACATTCTTGCCACTGCAGTAACTATTGAGAAGGGCGACCCCGTATATGCCGATTATACTTGGGGCAGTGCTACGGTATTTGTAAAAACCGGCAGCGAGGACCTTTCAGCTTTGGCAATATCGATAGAAACCTCTATCGCTAATAATGCTACACTCTATCCTTATATTGATAATATTGCTGTTAGTGTTATTCCTAATGGAAAAACCACACTTACATGCCATAATTTAGGTAATACCACACAGGTTACCCTTCCTAACGATGCTCTATTTGCAGATATTCCTGTTGACTTTGTAAGCGGCAAGAAGTTTGAAGGCTGGTATTTAGATGCTAACTTCACCACCCTCGCGCAAGACAATGTTTACGGTCATACTGAAATTTGGGCAAAATGGAGAAGCACAGGCGACGTTATTAAAAATACCTATGACGATGCAGGGGTATACTTTGGTATTGACGAAAACGGATATATAACCCGTTATTCCGATAAAGCACTTACACAGAAAATAGATAGCATGGCTTATTCTTATTTTGGTAAGGGCGCAATTGTAACCGATGAAACTCACGGTACTGCAATGCAGTTAACAGATGCTGCAATTATAAGCAACACTAACCCAGGTGTTATTCGTATCTACGATAACACCAAGGGCGATAAGACATTATATGTACCTCGTTCAAATACTGTTTATAAAATATCCTTTGATATTAAATCAACAGCAATTCTTGATAATGATGCGCATATTGCCGTAAAGGCACATAATTACTTGGCTTCATCCTTTGGTAAGGGCGAATTCTTGAATTATTTATATACCGTAAGAGACGGCGTTACCGTTAGAGATTGGACCAAGGTAGAGGGTTACATTACCGTTCCCGACGCTAAGTTTGATTTCCTTGCTATTTCACTTGCGACTGCAAAAAATACTGCAAATGTAACCGGCGCTCAGGTATGGATAGACAATATTGTTCTTACCGAAGTAATGGATGTTAACTATTTGACGGTTAACCCCGAAAATGGCGAAAGAGCTACCGATATACCATTTGTAGCGGGCGAAAAGCTTCCTACCATTCCGCAGGTTAAAAAGGACGGTTCTGTTTTTGTTGGTTGGTTTACCGATGCCGCTAAAACGGTACCCTTTACCTATAACAAAATGCCTGCTGAAAATATGGAAATCTATGCAAAATATGCATCAGCCGCACAGAACGCAACAGATTTTTCTACAGGCTTTGAAGCAAATGACTTTAACAGCGGTGTAACACCTTATACAAATACAGGCGTTAATAATAAGTACACCAACAATATGTCAATTCATGCATCGATTATTAACGATTCAAGCGAAGCTTATGCAGGTAATAAATACTTACACTTTGCACTTGAAACAAATTCAAGTAAGCAAACGATGGATTTGGCATCAATTGCTGCTATCAATCCCGACGGAAGTAACTTCCAGGTTAAAGCGGGCGAACGCTATCGCTTTAGTCTTGCATTGCGTTCCGATTATGACTGTTACATTGTTCCTGTTGTAACCGAGCAGGTTCCCACAGGTAAGCTTAATTTTATAAATTCTACCGAAATTTCAAGAATTTATTATCGCTATTCAATTTATCATTCGGCTGATACTTGGGGCGAAATGGAAGCATACTTTACACCAAGCGTTTCGGGTAAGGTTTCATTCCTGGTTTACCTTGCAGGTGCTTCCTACTTTGATGTTGATGATATCAGCATTGAGGTTATGGACAGCAGCGAAGCTTCTTTAGTACAATTCTATAACGAAGCAGGTAATTCGGTTAAAACCAAAATGCTCGGCGGTGTAGGCGACTGGTTATTCACACCTGTACCTACCGCTAAGGCAGGCTATGTTTTTGACGGCTGGTACGATAAGGATGGTAATCAGTATGTTGAATCTGTATTCCCGTCAGGTGACTTAAACCTTTATCCCCGTTATCGCGAGGCTGAGGATTTATCTAACCCCGATACCTTTAAGGAAGGCACCCTTAATATTGACTTTGAGGCTGATTCTGCTAATGCGCAGGCCTTCTATCAAAGCAATAAGAACAGTCTTATTGATAATAAGGACGCCATTTTTGTGACCGGTGACACAGCAGGTGCACATAGCGGCGGAAACTATCTTAAGTTCCATAACGCAGGTCAATGGACCAAATCGTTATACCGTCGTTTCAGACTTTATGATGATAATTCGGTTGGTAACCGCGTATACCTTGAGCCCTTCTCGGTTTACAAGGTAGGCTTCTGGCTTAAGGTAGACAAAACAAAGGCTGCGAAGCTTTTACTTGCTACCTTCGATAACACCGATAGTATGGCAATAATTGGCAGTCAGGCTGTTGTATCACTTACCGAAGCAGAATCCGAAAGCATTTACGGCGAATGGATTTATTACGAAGGCGAAATTACCACAGGTGCTGAAATTTCAACTCTTGGTATTATGCTAAGCGGTGGCTTCACAACGGCATCTATTGATGATGTTACAGTTCGTAAGCTTGCTATGATGACCGTAAGCTTTGAATCAAACGGTGGCTCCGGTGTGGAATCAATCGAAACACTTGAGGGACAAAATATTGTTGCTCCTGTTGAGCCCGAAAAAGAAGGTTATGTATTCGAAGGCTGGTATACCGATACCGAGCTTACAAACCTCTTTGATTTCAACGAAACCCTTATTAACTCAAACATCAAGCTTTACGCTAAGTGGACTAAGGCTAAGGAGCAAGAGTATAAGGAAGTTACTACCTATGTTAAGGAAGAAGTAACACAAAAGAACGAGATTAAGGATTCTCATCTTGATGAAAAGCTTAACATCCTTAAGAACGATATTATAGGTAAAATGAGTGATGGCGGCAACATCTTGTTGACTGTGCTCATTATTGCAGGTGCACTTGTTCTTTTCGCAGCAGTTTTAGTGGTTGTAATTGTGCTTATTAAGCGCAAAAGAAAATCAAATTGATAGGGGGACCTGAATTACAATGAAAAAAATATTATCGCTCATTATATGTGCAGTTTTAGTTTTTATTTGCGGATGTTCGGGATTTTCTCCCGCAAATCGTAAGGGCCAAGCGCAATATGTTATTGCGCTTAACCCTGCGGTTATGTTGCAGGACGGTACTGTATTCAGCTTACGTAACAGCGTTGCCAACGCAATGCAAAAAGATGTTGGTAAAGATACTACCTCGCTTTACGATTCTTCATCGTGGCGTTGGATTTACAAAGAAAATTCCAAGGAATATGACTGGTATCAACGTGAAATTCGTGAATTATCCCTTTGGGAAGATGCTAACGGCAAAACCGCTTCGGGTGCGCCTTATGCATATAAGTTTACTGATGACGGCGTGAGCTCACTTGCTGTTTATGATTCCTCTAAAATGGATATAAGCGGTTATAAGGATGCCAAAATCAATAAAAGCGGTGTTCTTTTCTCCTTCACGGGTGAAAAGGAAGAGGGTCTTTGCTATACCGCTGAAGAAGACTGTATGATTGAATTTCAGGACCGCGATGCAGGTAATGTATCTATAGTAGATTCAATCGTTGGCTTGTCTTCGGCCTTTGCAAAGGGTTCGGAATATGGTATTGTTTTAAGAATATACAAAAACAACCGTATTTATTGGCAGGAGGTTGTATCCTCGAACACCGTAAACGTTCAGTTCCCAACCTTTACCGCGCTTTCTCTTAAAGCGGGTGACTGTGTTATGATAACTGCACAGGCTACTAAGGATTATGCAGGCTTGGCACTTGGTAACTGTGATATTCCTCCCGAATACATAACCGTTACGGTTGATAAGCCTGTAACAAGCTTAGTTCCGGTTGAAATTCCTAAAGACAAAATTACCGCTATCCCACTTGTTAAGGATAGTATGAGTAACTTTACTATCGTTTATCCTGAAACTATTACACAAGCTGAAGAAGCTAAGCTTAATGATCTTGTAGCTTATTTAGAAAATAACCTTTCAATTTATCCCGAGGTTGTAAGCGACAGTGAAGTGGAAATTGATGAGGACAGCTACTATATCCTTATTGGTAAAACCGGCTTTAAGGAATCAAAAGAAGCTCACAAGGAAATAATTAACGGTCGCAAAAACAATGCGGCAGACTTTATTATCCGCCAGCAAGACAACAAGGTTTTAATTGTTGCCGATAACAGCTATTCCTTAGGCTATGCAATGGACTTCTTTAAGAAAAACTATTGCAAGGATAAAAAGTCGGCAATTGAAGTTGGCCTCAATTACGTTTCGGCTAACTTTAATGCCGCAAAGGATATAACACTTGGCGGCGTTTCTATCGCTGATTATACTATTGTATATCCCGCTTACGGCTCCTTTATGGAAGTAAGCGCTGCTGATTACTTGTTTGACAACATTATTCGTCTTACAGGTAAAATTGTAAAGATGGTTGACGATAAGACCGCTAAGGCTAAAAACGAAATTTTAATTGGTAACACCAACCGCACTTCATCAAATTACAGCGTAACCGTTTCAACCGAGCTTAATGAAAATTATACAATTTCAGTTGAAAGCGGCAAAACCTCTATTTTAAGTGTTAGCAATTCTGCTGTTAATGCAGGTGTTATTGACCTTGTTTCAAAGCTTAAGGCAGGCTCGGTAGCAAACGGCACTTATACAGGCAGCTATGACGGCAGCTATTCTTTAACAAACGGCTATAAGCTTGCTTGGTCTGAGGATTTCAGCGGCGATAAGCTTTCCAAAACCTGGAAGCTTAAGGGCGCAGGTGGTTATGAAACCTGTCACGGTGGTACAACCTACAGCCGTATGGAAAATGGTTCTGTCGGTGACGGCGTGTATAAGGCAAAGGCAGAGCTTATCGGTAACGACAGCTACGGTGTTGATATACAAGCCGCAGGTGCAAATTCAATGTACTTTAAGTACGGCTTTGTTGAAAGTCGCATTAAAATGTCCGAAATTCAGGGCTACCTTTCGGGTCTTTGGGTATGTACCTATACAACAGGTGAAACAGGCGAATTCGATATTTATGAAAACGCAGGTAAAACCAATAACTTTAAGCCTAATCTGCATATCCACGGCTCAGAGCATAAGGTGCTTTTACAAAATAATGCCAATGTACAAAGCGGCGTAGCACCGCAGGTTACTATTGACGAAAACTTTGGCGATAACTATCACAACTTCGGTATGGAATGGACCAATGATTATATCGCATTCTATATTGACGGTATTCGTTATTACACCTTTGACTGTACCGCTTCTGATGAATATGACGTATTTGACCAATACTCTACCGTTGTATTCAGTGCTTTCTCAGACAGAGGCTATACAAATCTTCCCGTACCCGATGACCACAAGGTTTCCTATAACTATGTTGACTGGATCAGAGTATGGCAAAAGGATGAGCCCGGTTACGGAATAAACATTAAATAATTTTATGAACAATAACAATTATACACAAAAGGCTAAGGAGCTTATAAAACAAATGACCCTTAAGGAAAAGGTGGGTCAGCTTTCCCAAACCGTTGGCGGTTATCGTTGTTTTGAAAGATTCGGTGAGGATTTCATCCTCACCGATGACTTCAAAAAATTTGTTAATGATTACGGCGGTATTGGTGCTATAAGCAATATCCTTAGAGCAGACGGCTTTACTCAGCATAACTATGGTACAGGTATTGAGCTTCGCCATCGTGTAAAGGTGGCAAATGCACTGCAAAAATATGTAATCGAAAATTCGCGGCTACATATTCCCGTGCTTATAGAGGTTGAGGCAAACCACGGTCTGCAAGCCCTCGACAGTGAAATGTTTCCTACGGGTATAGGTATGGGATGTACCTTTAATCCAAGGCTTTACGGTGAGGTTATGCAGTCAGTCGGTAAGGAAATAAGCCTTTCAGGCAACCATATCGGCTTTACAACAATGCTTGATATGGCCCGTGACCCACGTTGGGGCAGGGTAGAGGAGTTCTTTTCCGAAGACCCATACCTTGCCGCAAGCTTTGCTGAAAGCGGAGTTCGGGGTATAAAGTCGGGCGGGGCACTTGCGTGCTGTAAGCATTACTGCGCAACGGGTGACTGTATGGGCGGTATAAATACTGCTGAGGTAAATATTGGTCAGCGCGAGCTGCACGATATTCATTTACCTGCTGTACAAAGCGCCGTAAATGCAGGGGCCGATATTATAATGGCCGCTTATAACACCATTGACGGAATTCCCTGTCATATGAATAAAGCTCTGCTTCGTGATGTTTTGCGGGACGAACTTGGCTTTGATGGGGTTGTACTGTCGGATGGCTTTGGCGTTGGCAGGGCAATAAACCAAATGGGCTATGACAAGGTTACAGGCAGTGCCGCCGTGCTTAAAGCAGGGGTTGATGTCAGTCTTGCTGATGGCGGCTGGTACCTTAACCTTATTGAAGCGGTAGAAAAGGGTATTGTGGAAGAAAGCCTTGTTGATGAGGCTGTGCTTCGCCTTCTTATTAAAAAGTTCGAGCTTGGCCTTTTTGACAATCCTTATATCGAGGATGAGTACGAGGTTTGCCGATATGTTGAGTCGGGCTTACAAAAGGAGCTTTCTTATAAGGCGGCAGCCGAATCGCTTGTACTTCTTAAAAACGATAACATTCTTCCGCTGAATTCTAATATAAAGATTGCCATTTTTGGCGAGCACGCCTATAATGTTTATTATATGCTTGGCGATTATACCGCTTTTCAAAATGTGGAAAATCTTAAAACTCTTTATGACGGCTTCAGAAAAGCCTTTGACAGCGTAGCCTATACAAAGGGATGGGATTTTGAAGGAAAAACCGACGATTTTGACAACGCCTTCAGTCTTGCCGATAACTGCGATGTTGCAGTTGTAACCGTTGGCGGTAATTCATCAACGGCTATAAGCCAAACTGTTTTTGATAAGAATAACGGTGCCGCAACAAGTGTGGAAGGTTTTCTCGACTGCGGCGAAGCCCATGATGTAGCGGCTTTAAAGCTACCGGGTAATCAGCTTGAGTTTATAAGAATGCTTAAGGAAAAGGGCAAGCAGGTTGTTGCTGTGCTTATCGGCGGCAGACCATATGAATTAACCGAGCTTTCAACCCTTGCTGATGCTATCATTGTTGCATGGTATCCAGGTGCGCAGGGTGCATTGGCTATTACCGATGCACTTATAGGAAGGGTTAACCCTTCAGGTAAGCTTTCGGTTTCGTTGCCATATTGTTCCGCCGTGCTTCCTGTATATTACAATAGCTTTTTACCTCCTCCAACCAATGGCTATGATACAAATGCCTACTGCGATTTTAAGCAGAGGATTTTATATCCTTTCGGTTATGGACTTTCGTATTCCGAATTTGAATATTTAGAAATGAGCGTTTGCGAAAGTGAAAAAAACACCTTTAATGTTAAGGTGACACTAAGGAATAATTCCAACATAGGCGGCAGCGAGGTTGTACAGCTTTATATTCACGGAAAGGGTAATTCCGTAAGGCGAAGATATAGAGAGCTTAAAGGTTTTAAAAAGGTATTTTTAGAGCCCAAAGCACAAACAACTGTTGAATTTACTTTAGGGTATGAAGAATTAAAGGTTTGGACGGTAAATAACAAATACGAGCTTGAAAACGGCATTGTTGAATTATTTGCAGGCTCTAATCCAACGCTTCCCTTAAAGGCGGAAATTAAAATCGAAATATAAAAATATTTATTGCTATTCTTACGGCGCTTTCGCGCCGTAAGAATAGGCGGTTAATATAAGTCAATATATAAAATGTTGGTTTATATCAACTGCCTATTCAGGTATAAAAAGGTGTGGTGCACTATGTTAAGTGAAAAATATAAAGGCTTTTTAGGCTGGGTGGTTTATCAAATATATCCCCGAAGCTTTAAGGACACAAACGGTGACGGTATAGGTGACCTTTGCGGTATTATCGAAAAGCTTGACTATTTATGCGAGCTGGGTGTAAATGCTATTTGGATTTGTCCCTGTTATAAAAGCCCCAATGTTGATAATGGCTATGATATCGCTGATTATTATGATATTATGGATGATTTTGGCACCATGGATGATATGAAAAAGCTTATAAACGAAGCACATTCACGTGGAATTAAGGTTATTATGGATTTGGTGCCTAATCACACCTCTGCTGAGCATAAGTGGTTTAAAGAATCCAAAAAAAGCAAGGATAATCCATACAGCGATTATTACTATTGGTTTGACGAGCCTCAAAATGACTGGAAAACCATTTCCGGCGGTAACCCGTGGGAATATTGCGAGGAACGCGGTCAGTACTATTTTCATCATTATGATGCAACAATGCCCGATCTTAACTGGACGAATCCTAGGGTTCGTGAGGGCGTAAATGAGGTTGTTGATTTTTGGAGCGGTCTTGGTGTTGATGGCTTCAGATGTGATGTGATTCACGAAATTTCTAAGGATTTCAAAAATGGTCTTATGTCAATGGGCCCGTATATTCACGAATACATAAACGGTCTTTTTGGCAGACCCGAATCGAAGCATCTTTTCACGGTTGGCGAATGTTGGGTGTGGAATGCAAATTCCTTTTTGAATCTTACCAAAGAGGAACGAAACGAGCTTTCAACTATGTTTCAGTTTGAGCATATTCGTTTTGGCAGAGAAAGTAAATATGTTCCGCAGCCGCAAAGTCTTACTGTGCTTCGTGATGTTTTGCTTCAATGGCAAGCCTTTACCTGCGAAAACGATTTGCTTTATACACTGTTTACCGATAATCACGACCAGGCCCCCTTTATTTCGCGTGTTGGCGATGTTTCAAAATACCGTTATGAAATTGCAACCTGCGTGGCGGCAATGCTTTACACACTCAGGGGAATACCCTTTATATATCAGGGACAGGAATTCGGTACACTTTCTCCCCACAGTGAAACCTTGGATGATTTCAGGGACTATGAGACATTTAACTATTACGAGCTTTATAGGGCCGAGCTTGGAGAGGAAGAAGTGCTAAGGCGTCTGAATTTCGGCGGCAGAGATAACGCACGACATCCTATAGCTTGGGATGGCAGCAAATACTGCGGTTTTTCGGAGGTTGAGCCTTGGATATCTCCTAACAGCCATTATAAAACTGTTAATCTTGAAGCGGATCGCAGCAGCGATAAATCGGTATTTAATTTTTATAAGTCACTACTTAAAATACGCAAGGAAAGTAATGCAATTATTTTGGGCTCAGTAAAGGCTTTAAATGGGGAAGAGGATAAATACTCCATTATTGAGCGTGAATACGAGGGTGAAAAAATTGTAATTTGCTGCAATTTTGAGGAAGAAAGCAACATTAAAATTCCTTACAGTAATTTGCGGCTTTTACTTTCCAATTCTAAATGCAGAAAAGATGACAGCATAAGCTATAAGCCATACGAAATTGCTATTTATAAGGTTATTTAAAACTACAAATCGGTGATAATATGCTAATAGATAAAAATATTGAAATACAGGGCAAAAAGCTTTGGGAAACAGAGCCGGGTCCCGTTAAGGAACTAATACCTCTTTGCCGTAGGCTTGCGGCAGAAGGTAGCGTAATGCTTCATAATAACGGTGTTTTGCCGTTTGGAAAGGGTACAAGGGTTGCGCTTTTTGGCAGAACGCAGGAAACCTATGTTAAAAGCGGTACGGGCTCGGGCGGACTTGTAAGAGTGGTAAAGCCCCCCTGTATTTTAGAAGCTTTTCGTGAAAACGGTGTTTTCAGTATAGATGAAGAATTAGCACAAGTTTATGCTGAATGGATATTGGAAAATCCATTTGATAACGGTCACGGCTGGGCAACTGAGCCGTGGTCACAAAAGGAAATGCCCTTAAGTGATGAGCTTGTAAAATCTACAGCAAAGCGAAACGATGCAGCCGTTATTATAATCGGCAGAACTGCCGGTGAGGACAGGGACAATTCCAATACTGACGGCAGCTACCTTTTATCAGCCGAAGAAACCGAAATGATAAAAAAGGTTACAACCTCCTTTAAACAAACGGTGGTTGTGCTTAATGTTGGCAATTTGATTGATTTATCCTTTATGGATAAATATAATGTGTCGGCCTTGCTTTATGTTTGGCAGGGCGGACAAGAGGGCGCAAACGCCCTTGCTGATATGCTAAGCGGTAAAATAAGCCCTTGCGGTAAGCTTCCCGATACACAAACCAAAAAGGCTGATGATTATCCTTATTTTGATAATTTTGGTGACCAAAACGAAAGCATCTATGAAGAAGATATTTATGTAGGCTACAGATATTTTGAAACCTTTGCTAAGGATAGGGTTCGTTATCCCTTTGGCTTTGGTCTGACCTATACTCGTTTTGAAACCGACTACACCGCAAAAGAAATAAACGGCAAAATTACTGTTACGGCTAAGGTAACTAATGTTGGCGGCTTTGCTTCACGCGAGGTGGTGCAGGTTTATTTCGGTGCGCCTTGCGGAAAGCTTGGTACCCCTGAAAAACAGCTTATCGCATATAAAAAGACAAAAGAATTACAGCCGAATGAAGCTGAGGTATTAGAAATTACTTTTGATGTTAAGCAAATGGCTTCTTATGACGACAGCGGTGTTACGGGTAATGAATTTTGCTATGTTTTACAAGCGGGCGATTATGATATTTACTGCGGTACCGATGTAAGAAGCAGTAAATGTGTGTTTACATATAATATGGCACAAACCGTTGTTACACAAAAAATGGAACAAATTATGCCGCCCGAAAAGGAATTTAAGCGTTTTACGGCGGCGCTTGATTCTAATGGCAATAGGATGCTAGTTAAAGAAGTAGCACCGCTTAGGAAATTTGACCTTGATGAAAGAATAAATGACCGCAGACCAAAGGAAATTGCCTTTACGGGCGATAAGGGAATTAAACTAATTGACGTTGCCGATGGCAAGAATACGATGGAAGAATTTATTGCTCAAATGAGTGATAACGATCTAGCGGCAATTGTTTGTGGTGAAGGTATGAACAGTCCAAAGGTAACCCCCGGTACAGGCGGTGCCTTTGGTGGTGTTACTGATTCGCTTTTGAATCTTGGTATACCGGTTTGCTGTGTTACTGACGGACCTTCGGGCATTAGAATAGGAGCCGATTTAAAAAGCACATCGCTTCCAAACGGTTATGTTTTTGCTTCCTCCTTTGATGATGAGCTTGCTGAGCAAATTTTCGAGCTTGAGGGAATAGAACTTTTTGCATACAACATCGATGCGCTTTTAGGTCCTGGTATGAATATTCACCGTCATCCGCTATGCGGCCGAAACTTTGAATATTTTTCAGAAGACCCGTTACTTTCAGGTAAAATTGCTGCAGCACAAAGCCGCGGTGTTGCAAAATCAGGTTGTACAATCACAATAAAGCATTTTAGCTGTAATAATCAGGAATTTGCGCGAAACTCAGTTAATGCGGTGGTGTCCGAAAGAGCGCTTAGAGAAATTTATCTTAAAGGCTACGAAATAGCGGTTAAAGAGGGAAATGCTACTGCTATTATGACCTCTTATAACCCTATAAACAATTATTACAGTGCCTCAAACTATGACCTTACAACAACCGTACTTCGCAAGGAATGGGGTTATACAGGCTTTGTTATGACTGACTGGTGGGCACTGTGCAACTGCAAGGATAAAGCGGGCAGTAAGGAAAATTTAAAGGCTATGGTAAGGGCCCACAACGATATTTATATGGTTTGGGGCTCGGTTGAAGAAAAACTGCATAATTTGTACACCGGTATTGAAGAAGGCTATGTTACAAGAGGTGACCTTCAGTATTGTGCAAAAAATTTACTTAGGTATATTTTAAAATCGCCAACCTTTAAAAAGTTTGTGCTTGGCGGCTGTAAAAAGCCTGAATTTATCGGTGTTGATGAATCACAGCTTGAAACGGTGGCGGTTATTGAAAGCATAGTGTCAGGCGAGGGCTATGAATTAAACTATAATCCCGACAAAAAGTGCATTTTTGTGTTTGAAACCGAATGTGCAGCCGATTCACTTGCTCAGTATCCTGTTACCCTTAGGGTATGCGGCCATCACATTGTTTCTCTGTCGGTCAGCGGTAATGACACGGGCAGATTTATCCGTCAGTATAAATTAAGTGGAAAATATCACACCTTCAGCTTTGAATTTCCCGAAAGTGTTAAAATTAACAAATTTTACATTAAGCAGCAAGGCTGATATACGTTTTTGGTTTAGGAGTTATTTATGGAATATAATCGCTTCAAATGGGAAACAAACGGTAAAGCAAATAATGAAAATATTGTTGTTTGTGGAAATGCCAGATTTACGGTTTTAACCGATAGACTTATAAGACTTGAATATGCCTTGTCGGGTGAATTTACGGATAAGGCTTCTCAGTTTGCGTTCAATCGCAACTTTCCCAAAACCGATTTTTCGGTTTTCGAGGGTGAATATTTAACGATTGAAACTGATTATTTGAGGCTTAAATACCTTCCCGATAATGTATTTAATGAAAAAACCGTTTCTATTGAGCTTAAAAAATACGGTAATCAGTGGAAGTGGGGAACAATACCCGAACAGCTTAAGGGTACAGCCTGCACTTTGGATAAAATAAACGGCGAAACCGAGCTTGAGGATGGTGTTTGCTCAAGAAGCGGGTACACCGTTGTAGATGATAGTGAAAGCTATCTTTTGTCTGAAAACGGTTGGTTTGAAAAAAGAAATGCCGACTCAGTTGATCTTTACTTTTTTGGATACGGGCACGATTATCTTGACTGTATTAAGGATTTTTACCGTTTAACAGGTCAACCGCCTATGCTGCCCGATTATGCCTTTGGTAACTGGTGGAGCAGATATTATAGCTATACCCAAGAAGAATACTGCGGCTTAATGGATAAATTCAAGGAAGAGAACATTCCTTTTTCGGTTGCAGTTATAGATATGGATTGGCATACGGTTGAAACGCCTAAAGAAAGTATGATTGACCATCCGTTATGTTGGAATGGGTGGACAGGATATTCCTGGAATAAGAAATTATTCCCCGATTATAAGGCGTTTTTGGCCGATTTAAAGGGCAGAGGGCTGAAAACCTCCCTTAATTTACACCCTTCAAACGGAATTGGCTTCCAAGAGGATATGTATGAGGAAATGGCAAGGGCTTGCGGTATTGACCCCGAAAGCCGTAAGCTTATAAAGCTTGATGTGCTTAATCCTGATTTTATGGAAAAGTATTTCGACATTCTTCACCACCCTTATGAAGCCGACGGGGTTGATTTTTGGTGGATGGACTGGCAACAAGGAAATGATTATTGGTGGGTACACGATGATGAGCACCCCGCATCTGATTTAGAGGGAATTACACCTCTTTGGATGTTAAATCATTTGCATATTCTTGATATAATGCGTAACGGTAAAAGACCGATGTTCTTTTCACGCTATGCGGGACTTGGCTCGCACAGGTATCCCGTTGGCTTTTCGGGTGACACGGTAACCACCTGGGAAAGCTTGGATTTTCAGCCTTATTTTACAGCAAATGCTTCAAATGCGGGATATTGCTGGTGGAGTCACGATATTGGCGGGCATATGCTTGGCTACCGTGATGATGAATTGCAAATCAGATGGCTTCAGTTGGGTGTTTTATCACCAATAAATCGCCTACATTCAACTAAGGATATTTTTGCGGGAAAAGAGCCGTGGAACTTGAGAAAAGACCTTTGCGAAACATATAAGGACTGGCTTAGATTAAGGCATAAGCTCTTCCCGTATTTATATACAATGAATTACCGCACTTATAACGAGCTTACCCCGCTTATACTACCGATGTATTACCATTATCCCGAATGTGATAATGCTTATAAGTACAGAAATCAGTATTTCTTTGGAAGCGAGCTTTTTGTGGCGCCCATAACCTCACCAAATGATAAAAATTCACAGCTTGGCAGCGTTAATGTTTGGTTCCCCGATGGTTTGTGGTTCGACTACTTTAGCGGACTTTGTTATAAGGGTGACAAAACCGTAAAAATACACAGAAATCTTGAAGAATATCCCATATTTGCAAAGGCGGGCGCAATTATTCCCACAGCAAGTAATGCGAATAATAATGCCCTTGGCAATAAAGCGGATATGACAGTTGATGTGTTTGCGGGTAGTAATAACAGCTTTAAGCTTTACGAGGATAAGGGCGACGGAAGCAATTTTGAAAACGGTGAGTGCGTTATTACCGAATTCAGTCTTTTGTGGGGCGAAAAAGCTGTATTTACCATAAACCGTGTTTGTGGTGATACTGATATAATTCCCACCTTTAGAAATTGGAATATTAAGCTTCGCGGCTTTGCAAAGGATATTAAGCTTACCGTTAAGGTTAATGGAAAAGAAACACCTTGCAAAACGGCTTATGATTTAAAAACCAACACCACATCGGTAATTATTGAAAACGCATCTGTAAACAGTGAAATTACGGTTGAAATTACAGGTGAAAAGCTAATAACCGATAATTCGTCTGCTGTTGATAGATTTTATGATATACTTCTTCATTCACAAATGGATTATGTCACAAAATCTAACCTGTGGTATGCCTTTAAAGGAAAAAATCAGCTTCTATATAAGCATTGTCCGCAAAAGGAATATGCTGAAATTTTAAGCGCAGCAGAGGAAATGAGAAATCTTTTAAGCTTTATGTAAAAGGAATGGCATGAAATGATTAAAATTGGTCAAATAGGTATAGGTCACAATCACGGCGAGGCAAAAATGCAAGCGGTAAGAAAGTTTCCCGAGCTGTTTGAGGTTGTAGGCTTTGCAGAAGAAAATGAAGAATGGCTTAAAAAAAGAGGCCATTTAGAATGCTATAAGGGCTTAAAGAGATATTCGGTGGATGAGCTGATTTCTAAATGCGATGCATTGCTTATCGAAACTGACGTATGGGATTTAACCGAAATTGCGCAAAAATGTGTAGATGCAGGAAAGCACGTGCATATAGATAAGCCCGGTAGCGGCACATTGGAAGAGTATAAAAAAATGCTTGATACAGCAAAGGAAAAGAACCTTATCGTTCAGCTCGCTTATATGTACCGTTATAACCCGGCCATTAAAAAAACCTTTGAGCTTATTAAAGAAGGACGCCTCGGCGAAATTTATTCAATTAACGCTGAAATGAGTACGTTTCACTCGCCAAAATACAGGAAATGGCTTACCAATTTTGGCGGTGGCATAATGTATATTTTAGGCTGTCATCTTATTGACCTTATTGTGTATATAATGGGTAAACCCGATAATATACATTCTTTCTTGAAGAAAACAAAGCTTGATGAAGTGAATGTTGAGGATAATAACTTAGCTGTTTTGGAATATGAAAAGGCACTTGCACGAGTTTTTGTTTCATCGGTTGAGGTAAACGGCTTTGGCAGAAGGCAGTTTATGGTATCAGGAAGTAAGGGCACGGTAAATATTTGTCCGCTCGAAAGACCAATTACAATGACCTATTCCGATACCGAAATTGCAAATACGGCTTACGAAGACCGAAAGATTATTTTGCCGTTTGAGGATAATACGGCATCAGGCCGATATGACGAAATGATTAAGGACTTTTACGCTTATATTATGGGCGAAAAGGAAAACCCATTTACCTATGAACACGAATATAACGTTCAAGCCGTTTTGGATGAGGTTGTAGGTGGTGTAAAATTCTATGGCAAGGATATTGGTTAAAGGTGGTCGTGTTTGGGATGGCGAAAGGTTTTTCTTTGCTGATGTTTTAACAAACGACAAGCTAATTGAAAAAATTGCCCCCAATATAACCGACAGCGCCGATTATATTTTTGATGCTAAGGGGAAAATTGTGTCGGCAGGGCTTGTGGATATTCATGTTCACTTGAAAGGCTTGGCATCAGATGCATTTGGCGTTGGTGCTGAAATTTCAAGCTTTCCGTTTGGTGTAACTGCGGTTAACGATGCGGGAAGTGTGCAAGGTGACTGTGCTTTGCTTGATTATTTATCGGTTAAAAACACGGTTTTTGTTTGTGCCGGTATAAGACAAAATCACGCAAATTTTGATGCCGCCGAAAAAGGCCTTGCGCGATATGGCAATAAAGCAATTGGCATAAAGGTTTATTTTGATAAAAGCGAAAATGTTCGTGATATAACACCGATTAAAGAGGTTTGCGCTTATGCCAAAAATAAAAATTTAAAGGTTATGGTGCACTGTACTTTGTCACCAACACCAATGGTTGATATTGTTAATGCATTATCTGAAGGTGATATTCTAACCCATATTTTTCACGGTGGAGAAAATTCTTGTCTTTATAACGACTTTGAGGCATTAAAGCTAGCCAAAGAAAAGGGCGTTATTTTGGATTTAGGGTTAGCAGGTAACGTGCATACCGACTTTTTAAATTTTAAAAAATCGGTTCAGGCGGGCTTTTTGCCTGATGTTATCAGCACCGACATAACCTGCCTTAGCGCATTTAAGCGTGGCGGCAGGTACGGTATGACAATGTGCATGAGCATTGCAAAACAACTTGGAATGAGTGAGGAAGCTATTTTTAAAGCGGTAACCTCATCAGCGGCCAAATCGCTGGATAAAGAAAACGAATGGGGTTATTTAAAGGCTGGAAGAATGGCAGATTTGGCGGTGTTTGATTATACAAACGAGCCGTTTGATTTAACCGACAAGGCAGGAAACCAAGTTAAAAATGACTTGGGGTATAAATGTATTTTAACCATCTTAGATGGACAAATAGTTTATAAAAATTAAAAGGAGAAATTAGTATGAGTAAAGTAGCATTTATTACAGGCGCCGGTGGATATATCGGAAGTGAGACCGCCCTTACCCTTGCAAAGCAGGGTATAAAGGTTGCAGTATGTGATATAAATCCCGAATCGATTGAAAGAACCGTTAAAAAAATTGAGGAAATCGGCGGCGAAGCCAAGGGTTATGTTTTTGATATAACCGATTCTAAAGACGTTGACAGAGTGGTTGACGAAATTGTAAATGATTTCGGCCGACTAGATATTATGGTACATATTGCAGGCGGAAGCGCTCGTATTGCAGGCCCCAATGCTAAGTATGTTCCGCTTGTTCAGCAGGAGGATTATGTAATAGATCAGGTTTTAAAGGTGAATTTATACGGTGCCCTTTGGGCAAGCCGTGCCGCTGCCAGAGTTATGATTAAACAGGGCGAAGGCGGAAAAATTATCAATTTCTCTTCAGCAGTAGCGTTTAACGGTCTTGTTGGTTCTGTTGATTATGCTGCTTCTAAGGGCGGTGTTATATCGCTTACAAAGGCTTTGGCAAAGGAGCTTGGACCGCATAAAATCAATGTTAACAGTGTTGCACCCGGAATTGTTATGCGTCCTGAAGAAACCGGCGGAAGCGATAGGGCAGTTAATACAAATTACCTTGGCATAAAATGCTTGCCGGAGGATCTTGCAAATATGGTTGAGTTTTTAGTGTCTGATAAAGCAAAATTTATCACAGGTCAAACCTATGTGGTAGACGGTGGTAGAGGCTTGGGAATGAAAGGTAGCAATTAACTATGAAAGCAATGCTAGTTGATGAAAATAAAAACCTTGTATGGAGCGATGTGGCTAATCCCGTAATTAAGGACGACGAGGTTTTAGTTAAAATTCACGCTGCAGCACTTAATCGCGCTGATTTATTACAAAGAGAGGGTAAATATCCTTCTCCTGCAGGCTGCCCCGAATGGATGGGCCTTGAAATTGCAGGTGAAATTGTAGAACTTGGTGCTAATGTTACAAATTGGCAAATTGGAGACAAGGTCTGCGCCTTACTTGGTGGCGGCGGCTATGCCGAATATGTTGCAGTGAAATTCGATATGCTAATGCCCGTACCCAAGGGGCTTACTATGGAAGAAGCATCAGCTTTACCCGAAGCCTATGCAACTTCTTACCTTAACCTTTTTATTGAGGGACATTTAGAAGAAGGTCAAACTGCATTTATACCTGCGGGTGCAAGTGGCTTGGCAAGTGTTGCCATTCCTATGGCAAAGGCTTTTGGCGCAAGGGTTATTACTTCGGTTTTGTCGGATGAAATTGCCGAAAAAATCAAACCTCTCGGCGCAGATGTAATCATAAATTCGACTACCCAATGTGTAGAAGAAATTCTAAAAAATGAAGAAGAAAACGGCACACCTGTAAGTGTTTCTATGGACTGCCTTTGCGGAGAAACCTTGGGAAAGAGCTTACCCTTTATGGCACGCGGCGGTTATTGGATTGTAATTTCCACCCTTGCAGGTATTGAAACAAAGGTATTGCTTCGTCCCTTACTTACAAAGGGTTTGCATCTTGTTGGTTCAATGCTAAGAAACCGTACGCCCGAATTTAAAGCATATATTTTAGCAGAGCTTGTTGAAAAGGTATGGCCTAAAATTGAAAGCGGCGCTATTAAGCCGTCGATTTATAAGGTTTTACCAATGGCAAAGGCTGAGGAGGCACACGCTATTTTACAGCGTGGCGAAAATGTTGGTAAGGTTGTACTGAAGGTTATATAATGAAAAAGAGTTTAAAAACAATTTTACTGTCATTGCTTGTAATGGCGCTTTGGGGCTCACTTTTCCCAATGGTAAAACTTGGATATAGTGCTTTTGATATAAGCGCAAAGTCTGTGCCCGATATTTTAATGTTTGCAAGCTATCGATTTATTATAAGCGGTCTTGTGGTGTCGTTATTTTGCTTTCTTAAAAAAGAAAAAATTGCTACACCAAAGGCTAAAAGTATATTAAATATTGTAATTATGGGTTTTTTTTCCATAGTGCTTCATTACGCTTGTACATACATAGGTCTTAGCACCACCGACAGTTCAAAGACCGCACTTATTAAACAGCTTGGTGCGCTTATTTATGTTTGTTTTGCATTTTTATTCTTTAAAAACGAAAAATTCAGCATACTTAAAATTATTGGCGCAATCGTTGGCTTTGGCGGAATAATAGCAATAAACTATAACCCAGACGGTTTAAGTTTTGCTGTGGGTGATATTTTAATAATCGGTGCTTCTATTTGCACAGTTGTCGCAAATGTTATTAGCAAAAAATCGGTGCAGGGAAGCTCACCCTACTGGATAACGGGTATATCTCAGCTATTCGGCGGTATAGTGCTGTTTGTTGCGGCAATTATTATGGGTGCTGACT
>SVPF01000001.1 GCA_015066005.1 Oscillospiraceae bacterium | reverse complement strand
ACGATGTTGACTGAGGGGTAGTTTGAGAGTATTTTTCTCTCCCTCCGTCTTTTTGCCCTATGGCAAAAATCCACCTCCCTCATCAGATGGAGGCTGACTGCCGTATATACGGCAGTAGGGCATCTTTGCAAAAGGTAGATTATTCGATGGACTTTCAGTCCCGCCAGTAACAGCGGCTTACAGCCGTAGAGCAAACTACCGGCTAAGCCGGTAGTCATGATTGTTTTGAATATTGAATTTCGAGTGTTGGTATGGTAAAATGATTATAAGAGAAGGTGAATAAGATGAAAGTATGCCGAAAATGCGGGGCATATAATTCTGACGAGCGTATGTTTTGTGTTGACTGTAACGAAAGATTATCAGACGAAATCAACGCTGAACAGCAAAAAGCAATCGAATCGCAGATTGATGCCAATATCGAAAAACTATACAACAAAACCGATCCTCTTTACGTTTCGGTTTTTGATAAAATTATCGGTATTGCTTGTATTGTATTATCCTTGCTTTTATTGGTTTTGGGCTTTGTTCTTATGCTTAAGGACAGGGGCTCATTGCTTCCGTTTTATATTATAATTTTCGGTATAGCCGGTGCGCTTGAAGCACTTATTCCGAAAATAAGCTGGGAGCTTGAAAAAATCAGTTTAAGCTTTAGGGTTAACAACGCTGACGATTTAACCCCCAGCCACTTTTATTTAATTGGCAGAAAGGTGGGCGCCACCTTATGTCTTATAATTTGCCTTGTTGGCACGATTTTTACTGCAAGAGACGTTGCGCATCCGCCTGTTTTGGAAATTGCCGACACCCTTTCATACTGTACCATTGATTATAAGGTGGCGACGGTCGATGAAATAACAGAGCATTTCTCTGAAGAATGGGATGAAATTATTTTGGGCGGTGAGTATACTGTTTCAAAATATTTGCGTCATTTAAAGGATTGTAATTTTATTGGCACTCGTGAACAACTTATGATGAAGGCCATTGTTGAAATTCGTGATTTGGATATGGATTATAACAGTTATACTGATATAAGCCGCTTTATTGCAGATTATGAATATGAAATGCAAATGAAAAAACATAAATAATTTTAAAGCCGATGGATTTTTATTTATCGGTTTTTTTATTACAATTTTGTCAATAATCAATAAAAAATTGACAGTTGGGTTAAAATAGTATATAATATACTCGTTGCGGTGTGCCCTTTTGTAAAAAAGTGCAGCTGTTTTAAAGCAAAAAAACGGAATAGGAGGGGCATAAATGGAAAAATTTGTGATTTCCGGCGGTAATCGTCTTTGCGGTGAAGTTCGGATAAGCGGTGCTAAAAATGCCGCGGTCGCAATTCTCCCTGCAGTTTTACTTGCAGACAGTCCTTCAATAATTGAAAACATTCCTAACATTTCCGACGTTACAAACATTTTGTATGTTTTGTCAGCGCTTGGCGCAAAGGTTAGGCTTATAAATAAATCCACAGTTGAAATTGACCCCACTAATGTAAATTCCTTTGTTGTTTCTCAAAAAATGGCAGAGGGTATGCGCGCTTCCAGTTATTTTTTGGGTGCGCTTTTAGGCCGTATGAAAAAGGCCCGTGTTGCGCCACCCGGTGGCTGTAATTTTGGCGTTCGCCCTATTGACCAGCACATTAAGGGCTTTGAAATGCTTGGCGCAAAGGTTTCATTTGAAAAGGGTATGGTTGACGCCAGAGCTCCTGAGCTTCGCGGCAGCAGTGTTTATCTTGATGTTGTGTCGGTTGGCGCAACAATTAACATTATGCTTGCGGCAGTAAAGGCAACGGGGCTTACCGTTATTGAAAATGCCGCACGCGAGCCTCATATCGTTGACCTTGCAAACTATTTAAACTCTATGGGCGCTAACATTATG
The DNA here is from genome assembly GCA_015066005.1 of Oscillospiraceae bacterium. GTDB lineage: Bacteria > Bacillota > Clostridia > Oscillospirales > Acutalibacteraceae > UBA737. The sequence goes on along the minus strand of SVPF01000001.1, from coordinate 107,121 downwards.
GGCGCAGGTACAAGCGTTATTAAAATTCGCGGTGTGGAAAATCTTTACGGCACCACCTACAGCATTATTCCTGACCAAATTGAAGCCGGCACATATATGGCGGCCGCGGTTGCAACACAGGGTGATGTGCTTATAAATAATGTTACCCCTAAGCACCTTGAATCTATAATTGCAAAGCTTCGTGAAACAGGCGCTGTTATTACCGAATATGACGAGGCCGTGCGTGTTACTATGGATCGCCGCCCACGCAAATGTAATGTAAAAACAATGCCTCATCCGGGCTTCCCTACCGATATGCAGCCCCAAATTGCAACGGTGCTTACCATTGCTGAGGGCACAAGCATTGTAACCGAAGGTGTGTGGGATAACCGCTTCAGGTATCTAGACCAGCTTACCCTTATGGGCGCCGATGTTCAGGTTGACGGCAAAACTGCTGTTATTACAGGTGTTAAGGGTCTTTCTGCCGCTCCTGTTAAGGCGGTTGATTTACGCGCAGGCGCCGCAATGCTTATTGCGGGTCTTGTGGCTGACGGTGAAACCGTTATTGAGGAAATCGAGCGTATTGACCGTGGTTATGAGGATGTTGTGGAAAAATTCACAAGGCTTGGCGCTAATATTAAGCGCGTTTATTCTCCCGACGGTATTGAAATTTTAAAGCAAGCGTAAAAAGTAATACAGGTCAACTGCGGTTGGCCTGTTTATTTGTAATTTTGGAGGTGATTTTTTGTCAAAAATTTGTCCGCTTTTCAGCAGTTCAAGTGGTAATTGTACATATATCGGCACGCAAAACGGCGGTATTTTAGTTGATGCCGGGGCATCTTTTAAGGGTATTTGCGAAGCACTTTTGCGCGCAGGCGGAAGTATTGACGAAATCACCGCGGTGTTTATCACACACGAGCACGATGACCATATAAAAGGCCTTAAAACCCTTTTAAATAAAACAAATGCAATGCTTTTTGCGAGCCAAACAACCCTTGAAGCGTTAGAGAGACTTGACAAAATTCCCGCCAAAACAACTGCTTGTGTAATTACTGACAGTAAAATTGAAGTGGGCGGTATTGTTGCCGACCGCTTTGCTACCAGCCACGACTGCAACGGCTCAAGCGGGTATAGCTTTATTTTGCCCGATAAAAAACGGGTGGCCGTTTGTACCGATAGCGGTATTATTACCGACGGTATGCGTCGCGCTTTTATCGGTAACGATCTTGTGCTGCTTGAATCAAACCACGACATTGAAATGCTAAAGCGCGGACCCTATCCGCCGCACCTAAAAATGCGAATTTTATCGGACAAGGGTCACCTTTCAAACAATGCCTGCGCAGGTGAATTAAATGCCCTTTTAAACTCGGGCACAACCAGACTTATTTTGGGCCATTTAAGTCAGCATAATAATACCCCAATGCTTGCCCAAGCCACTGCTGAAGCGGCTTTAATGGTAAACGGCGCCCAAAACGGAAGGGACTATATTTTAACGGTTGCACGACCGCAAAATAACGGGGTGACGGTTATATGATAAAGGTTACACTTATAGCTTTGGGAAGGCTTAAGGAAAAATATTTGCGCGAAGCGGTTTCAGAATATACAAAACGCCTTTCAAGGTATTGCGATTTGGAAATTATTGAGCTTGAGCCCGTAAAGCTACCCGATTCGCCTTCAAAATCGCAAATTGATGCGGCGCTTTTAAGGGAAGCTGAAATGATAATTAAAAAAATTCCCAAAAATTGTGACGTTTATCCGCTTTGTGTCGAGGGCAAACAGCTTTCAAGTGAGGAATTTGCCGAAAAGGTGGATGATTTATCACAGCAGGGCAGGGGAATTGTCTTTATTATCGGTAGCTCGTACGGGTTAAGCGAAACGGTAAAAGCAACCGCAAAAATGCGTTTTTCGCTTTCAAAAATGACCTTTCCGCACCAGCTTTTCCGTGTAATGCTGCTTGAACAGGTTTATCGTGCATTTAAGATAAATGAAGGCTCGACTTACCACAAATAATAGTATATAATATATAATAAAAAATGCTTGACCTTTTAGGGATTTTATGGTATAATCATACTACCTCTGAAAGGTTCTTTTTTTTTGCAATAAGAACCGGTTTTTATGGGCTTTCAACATATCGCAGTGTGCTTTTCACAAACCGCAAAATGTGGTGTGTGATGCGATGAATTGACAGCTTTAACCGAGGGAGGCGTTTACTTTTACAAGAGTAAAAGCAAAAAATATTTCCGTAAAGCGGGAGGTGCCGTTATGAGAGTTAAAATCACACTTGCTTGCACAGAGTGCAAACAACGCAACTACAACACAATGAAAAACAAGAAGAACGACCCCGACAGACTTGAAATGAACAAGTACTGCAGGTTCTGCAAAAAGCACACCCTTCACAAGGAAACAAAGTAGGAGGCAGAAATGAAGATATTAAATAAAATTTTTCAAATTGCCGCCGTTGTTTTCGGTCTGGGTGCCCTTGTAATGTTTTTCCTTCCTTTTGTGGATGTTTTCTCAAAGGGTGAGTTGGCAGGCTCTTACATCGCAGCTCAGTGGGCATTTGGTTCAAAGGTTGAATTTTTAGGTAAAAGCATTGGTTTAGCATATTCTGCTAAAATTTTGTTTACCTTTATTCTTACCGCATTTGCTGCTGTATTAAACGGTGTTGGCTTGTTTGTTAACAAGAAGGGAATTCGTTATACTGTTTCGGCCGTAAGTCTTTTCACTGCCATTTACACATTGGTATGTATGACTGCACTTGAGCCTACAAGGTTTGTTGACGTTCGTCCCATTGCTCCTGTTTCAAGTATTCATTACACCTGGTTTGCAATTATTATGGTTGTTGCAATGTTCTTATTTGCAGCATTTGCAATTGCTCACTTGTTTATTGATGATTATATTGAAGCAAAAGCAACCAATGGAAAAACAATCGCTCAGCGTGTTGTTCTCTTCTTCAGAGATTATAAGAGCGAAATCAAAAAGATTGTTTGGCCAAGCTTTAAAGATGTTGTTAAAAACACAGGTATAGTTTTAATTATGTGCGCAGTTGTAGGTGCACTTATTTGGCTTGTTGACTTTGGTTTAGGTCAGCTTATCGAATGGATCTTAAAAAGCGTTAAATAATCCTTGGAGGTAAATCATGTCTGAAACACAAGAAGCAAGATGGTATGTTGTGCATACCTATTCAGGATATGAAAACAAGGTGGCTAACGACTTGGCAACTATGGTTGAAAGTCGTGGAATGCAGGATTTAATACAAGATATTAAAATCCCAATGGAAACCGTAACCGAAATTAAGGAAGACAAGGTTCGCGAGGTTGAACGTAAAATTTTTCCCGGTTATGTGTTAATTAAAATGATTGTAACCGATGACAGCTGGTATGTTGTTAGAAACATCCGTGGCTGTACAGGCTTTGTGGGTCCGGCTTCTAAGCCCGTTCCCCTAACCGATGAAGAGGTTGCAGCCCTTGGCGTAGAAAAGCACAGCGTTGAGGTTGGCTATAAGGACGGCGATATTGTTAAAATTATCAGCGGTCCGCTTGAAGGATATACCGGTACTGTTAAAACGGTTGATACCGAAAACAACAGTGTTTGTGTTGTTCTTTCAATGTTTGGCAGAGAAACTCCGGTTGAATTAGAACTTGACCAAATTTCTCTTGAAAACTAATCAGTTAATACGCAGAAATGCTTATTAAACCCCGACACAAAGCGTGTCACGGTGGGAGGGACGGAATATGACCGCCCCGCCAGGTATCAGACTATAAGATACTGTTACCACGAATTATGGAGGTGCAAATAAAAATGGCTCAAAAAATTACAGGCTACATTAAGTTACAAATCCCTGCAGGTAAGGCAACACCAGCTCCCCCTGTAGGCCCGGCTCTCGGTCAGCATGGTGTTAACATCATGGCTTTCACTAAGGAGTTTAACGAAAGAACTAAGAACGATGTTGGTCTTATCATTCCTGTTGTAATTACAGTTTATGCTGACCGTTCTTTCAGCTTCATCACAAAGACTCCCCCTGCAGCTGTTCTTATTAAGAAGGCTTGCGGTATTGAAAGCGCATCAGGCACACCTAACAAAAACAAGGTTGCCAAAATCACAAGAGAGCAAGTACAAAAAATCGCTGAAACCAAAATGCCCGACTTGAACGCTGCTTCTATCGAATCTGCTATGAGCATGATCGCCGGTACAGCACGTAGCATGGGTATTGAGGTTGTAGATTAATTCTCTCTCGTGGGAGGAAAATTCCGATTAACCACTTGGAGGTAAAAAATGAAACACGGTAAAAAATATAGTGAAAGCGCAAAGCTTATTGAAACCGGTAAGCTTTACGATGTTAACGAAGCTGCAGAATTGGTTGTAAAGACCGCTACTGCAAAATTCGATGAAACGGTTGAAATTCACGTTCGTTTGGGTGTTGACTCTCGTCACGCTGACCAGCAGGTTCGTGGCGCTGTTGTTCTTCCCAACGGTACAGGTAAAACTGTTAGAACCTTAGTTATTGCTAAGGGCGACAAGGCAGCAGCTGCTGAAGCTGCAGGCGCTGACTTTGTTGGTGCTGAGGAAATGATCGCTAAGATTCAGAACGAAAACTGGCTCGATTTCGACGTAGTAATCGCTACTCCCGATATGATGGGTCTTGTTGGTCGTCTTGGTAAGGTTTTAGGTCCCCGTGGCTTAATGCCCAGCCCCAAGGCAGGTACCGTTACTCCTGATGTTGCTAAGGCTGTTACCGAAGCAAAGGCAGGTAAAATTGAATACCGTCTTGACAAAACCAACATTATTCACTGCCCCATCGGCAAGGTTTCCTTCGGTGCTGAAAAGATTCAGGAAAACTTTGACGCTCTTATGGGTGCAATCATTAAGGCTAAGCCCGCTGCTACAAAGGGTCAGTATGTTAAGTCTTGCGTTCTCGCAACTACCATGGGCCCCGGCGTGAAGCTCAACGTTGCTAAGTTTGGCAACTAATAAAAAGTAATTTTTAAACGGAGAAGTGCTACACTTCTCCGTTATTTTTATACCTAATAAAACCGCCTAACCATACATAAGTCTGGTTAGGCGTTTAATTTAACCTAAAAGATCCCGTTTTGCCGTAATGTGCTTAATGATAACCTGCAGTACAGCAGGTGGGTGCACACCGCGTAACTTCGAGCTCCCTTCTTCCGAACTCGGCACAGCCGCGGGAGGTCTGCATTCCCATTACGCGAGAGTATTGCCCCAAAAATTAAAAGTGTAGGGTTATATAAGCAACGGTCCGCGAACAAAACAGGACCTTAAATAATCTTTTTGATTTTAAGTTTGTCTTAACGCCTCGAAGTACTTACTGTACGTCTTCGGCGTTGCGACATCCTAAAAATGCAAAAACAGTATTATTTATTATCAATTTCAAAAAAGTCTTCCAAACGGTCGATGAAGGCATCGGCAATAGTTTCATACTCATCATCGTCTTCAATTTCGTAAAAATATTCTTCGCCGTTTTCTTCGCCAACCTTAACAATTACCAATTCACCGCTTTCCTCAAGCATCTTCTTGGGGTCGTCATAGGTAGGCAGAAGTGCCAAATATCTTGCTTCGTCGGTTTCGATTGCGTCAAGCACTTCAAAGGTGTATTCCTTGCCGTCATCATCCGAAAGGGTTATTAAGTCGGGGTTATAGTCCTTTTCCATTTCAGCCATTTTATAAATTCTCCTTAAATAGTATTGTATGTTTTTTGGTTTTAAAAATTCAAAAGGGTGTAAATTTATCCCTTTGGTGTATTCTATTTTATCATAAGTGACTAAAAAATAATAGATTTTTTGAACAATTTGTAAAAAGTAACAAAAGTTATCAACTTTTACTTGACTTTTTGTGCATTATACATTACAATAAAGACAGAAAGAGAAAGGAGGAGCAAAAAAATGAAAGACTTAACTCCACCTGAAAGGTTTCTTAAATAAAAAAGAAAGGCGTGATTCCAATGAAGTAAGAACACTTAAATAACAAAATTTTAAGTTTGTGGGCTTTTAAATCTTTAAAAAAGGGTTTTGAAAATAACCTGGTTTAAAAGTGTAAATTTTGGTTTTGATATTTAAGCGGGCCCGAAAGGGACTTTATATAATATAAGGTTAAAATGGTCTTGAAAATAAATTTAATAAAGTTTTAAATAAAGGCGGGAAGAGTTTTCATTTAGTTTAAGTTTTTTCCAATAGGATTTGACAGAATATATAAACCCCCGGTGATGCTTTATGAAAGTAGAAATTTATTTTATCAAAAAATAAATTGATAAGGTGAGACCAATGTACAGTTAAATGTTAATCTTAAAAGATAACATATATTAAAAGTTCGGTGATTTTAATGAAAATAAGAATTTATTCCATTAAATAAACTGTAAGGGTGAGTCCAATGTACTATTTAACTTTAAAAAAAGGTTTTGCTCCGTAAAATAATAATTTAACTAGGGGAACGCCCCTTGATATGCAGGTGCCGCGTAAGGCATTAAAAACGGAAAAACGAAAGAAGAATTTTTAAAAAATGAATATTGAAATAATTTAACCGACTGTGTAAAAAGTTTTGTTTACGCAGTCGGTTTTTATTTGGAATAAAAAAGCATCCGCTTTTGGCATACACTTCATAAAGAAGTTTCTCCCAATAAATGAGGCACCTTCCGTAAGGGAGGTGCCTCTTTAGCAGATGCTTAACACTTATTATTGATAAGACGGTTCTTTAATTTTCTTTACCTTAAAGCGATCAACTGCAAAGCTGTTTACATCAGCCTTAGCGGTCTTGAAAATTTTGTCCATATCCTTATTAAATTCATCATCCTTTAAAAGATGGCGAATGGTTATATCCATATTTTCACGATAGTAGGGGTCAGCCTTAATATCCTTCTTAACAACTAAAATATAACCGGCCTTTTCCTTCTTTTCAATGATTTTAACTTCGTTAGTTGCCATTTTTGAAATTTCATCAAAGTAGTCGTGGTCGTAGCCGCTGTCCTTAGCGCCGAGGATTTGAGCATATTCGTCAATTGGCTTAAGCTCTTCCTTCTCTTCCGTGCTTTCTTCCTTGTCGGCTTCTTCCTTTTCCTCTTCTTTTTCTTCTTCAGGCTTTATATCGTTATAATCGTTATAAACCTCTTCAAAGGTCTTTTTGCCTTCCTTAAGGTCTTTAAGGTAACCGTCAAGCTTGGTTTTAATTTCAGCCTTTTCAGTGTCCTTTTCACTGCTGAAGGTAACATCAATCAAATCAGCAATAATAAAGTCCTTATAAAGCTTTGCTTCAACATCAGCGGCGGGAATTTCCTTTTCGCCCTTCTCACCGTAAAGGTGTTCAAAGTAAAGGTTAGCATAAGCGCTGTCAACATTAAACTGTAAGTAGGTGTTCCAGCTTACACCGTTTGGCTCAAACATTTGACCGTAGCCGTAATAATACCAGGTGTAGTAAGCCATATTTTGTGCTTCGTTCATTTGTTCGTCGCTAAGCTCAATTTTGGCATCCTTACAAAGCTTTTGGTAAGTGCCTATTTCTTCAAGAATATCAATAGCGCGATCCTTTACCCAAGCATCAAATTTTTTGTCGCCAATTTTTTGCTTAAAGTAATCGGTATCGGATGTGAACTTGTCACCCAAAGCGGTTTGAACCTCGCTTTGACCTTCTCTGTATGCGTTAATAAGAGCGCACATATAGTAAGCCGAGGTATACTCGAAGCCGTTAACTGTAACGGCAATTTCATTTTTCTTGTGGCAGCCGGTTATCGATAAAGCTAAAATTAAAACGATAACTGCAGCAACGATTTTTTTCATTAACTTCATTTTTAATCCTCCGAAGATTTTGTACAATATACATATTATATAATAACTTAAACGAAAAGTCCACAAAAATTTTCTAATTATAAGGCATTTATAAGCTCGCCCACAAAATCAGACAAATTTTGGTTCTTTAAAAGCCTAATTGTATAAATTGGCTTCTCGGTAACGTTAAGCATAAAGCGGTTGCCGTATTTTTCGGAAAGCTTATGCACGGTATCGGCCTGAATGGAATTTATTTTTAAAATTGCCATATTTCCGTTTGCGGTAATTTCTGCAATTTTATTGTCGGCCGCCTTATTGCGCAAAATTGCAATATCAATAAGTCCCATTACAGCCCTTGGCGGCTCACCGAAGCGGTCACAAAGCTCATCAATAACATCGCTGGCATCCTCATCGCTTCTTATTGCGGCAATACGCTTATAAATTCCAAGCCTTGCAGGAAGGGAAGAAATATAGCCTTCGGGTATATGCGCCGAAACGTTAAGGTCAACCGTACAGGGAATATCATCATCGGGAATAACACCGTTTTCCTCATTAACAGCATCGCTTAAAAGCTTCAGGTACATATCATACCCAACCGATTCCATATTACCGTGCTGTTCACCGCCTAAAATACTGCCCGCCCCTCTAATTTCAAGGTCACGCATTGCAATTTTAAAGCCCGAGCCGAATTCGGTATATTCCCTTATTGCTTCAAGCCGTTTTGACGCAATATCACTTAACTGCTTGTTGGGTGTAAAGCAAAAATAAGCATAAGCGCGACGCGGCGAACGGCCGACACGGCCACGAAGCTGGTGAAGCTGTGAAAGCCCCATTCGGTCGGCGTTTTCAATAATTAGGGTGTTGGCGTTGGGTACATCTACACCCGTTTCAATAATTGTGGTGCATACAAGCAGGTCTATTTCGTGCTCTAATAGCTGCTTCCACACATTCGAAAGCTCATCCTCGCTCATTCTTCCGTGAGCTATACCAATGTTAATTTCGGGTAGCTTTGCCTTAAGGCGTGCGGCACAGCGTTCAATGGTATCAATGGTGTTGTGCAGGTAATAAACCTGACCTCCGCGGCGAATTTCCTTTCTTATGGCATCAACTAAAATGCCCATATTTTGTTCGAGCACATAGGTTTGCACAGGATGACGGTCACCCGGTGCTTCATCAAGGCTTGACATATCACGAAGGCCTGACATTGCCATATTAAGCGTTCTCGGAATGGGGGTGGCTGAAAGGGTTAGTATATCGACCGACGGGTAAAGCTCCTTAAAACGTTCCTTTTGTGCCACGCCAAAGCGCTGCTCCTCATCTATAATAACAAGTCCTAAATCCTTAAAGCTTACATCCTTTGAAATCAGGCGGTGTGTGCCCACAACCATATCAAGCCTGCCGCATTTAAGGTCAGATATAATTTTTTGCTGCTGTTTGGGTGTTACAAAGCGGTTCAAAAGCTTAACCGTTACCGGCATTTCACCAAAACGGCGCACAATGGTATTGTAATGCTGAAGCGCCAAAATTGTGGTTGGCACCAAAAGGGCACATTGCTTGCCTTCGCTTATACATTTAAAGGCGGCGCGAAGGGCGACCTCGGTTTTGCCAAAGCCAACATCCCCGCACAAAAGACGGTCCATTGGCACATCCCGCTCCATATCGGCCTTAATTTCGTTAATACACCTAAGCTGGTCATCGGTTTCATCATATTCAAACCTACGTTCAAAATCGTTTTGCAAATCGGTGTCGGGTGAAAAGGCATAGCCCTTAATTGCCATTCGTTTGGCGTAAAGTGCAGTAAGCTGCTTTGCCATATCTTTAACTGCCGCTTTAACACGCCTTCGGGTTTTTTGCCATTCGCTGCCGCCCAGGCGGTTAATTTTTATCTGTGAATCCTCGGTAGCGGCACCGATATAGCGCGAAACTAAATCAAGCTGTGTAACCGGCACATACAAAACATCACTTTTAGCGTATTTAATTTTAATATAATCCTTAGTAACACCGCCGTTTGTAATGCGGTTAATGCCGTCAAAAATACCGATACCGTGGGCTTCGTGAACAACATAATCACCTTTTTTAAGCTCATCAAGTGAACCAATTTCCTGCCCCTTTTTGGCCTTCTTTTTAAGCCGTTTTCTGTCAGCGGCAATATATCGGTGGGTTATAAGTATAAATTTTTGTGACGGAATTTCAAACCCGTCGGAAAGACCGCCTGTTGTAACATAAACCGCCCCTGCCTTTATTTCGGGGTTATCACTTAAAAGTGCGTTAATGCCTTTTTCCTGAAGTGAAGCGGTAAGCACCCTTGCGGCACGGCTTTCGCCCGCAAGAATAACCGCTGTACCCTTGTTTTCTAAGGTGTAGGAAATATCCTCAAGCAAAACGCCAATATCACCGCCCCATGCGGTAGAGCGTTTTAAATTAAAGTTAATAATGTTTTTTACCTTTAATTCATAGCTGTTGCGGCTGAAATTATCCATAATAACAGCGGCTTCGCATTTTTCGTAAAATTCCGTTTTTGTAAGCCACAGCTTTGCGGTTTTCTTATTTAAAAAGCCTTCCTGTAAAAGATTTTCAACATCCATTTCATTTTGGGAAGCGGTGCTTTTAAGTCTTTCGGAAATATTTATACTGTCGGACAAAATGATAAGCGTATCATCTAAATAATCAAAAACGGTTGTATCAAAAAGCAGGGGAATATAACGGTCGGGCTGAATTGAAATACCGTTTTCAAGGGAGTTTATATCCTTTTCAATTTGTTTTGCCTGATTTTCGGTAATGCTTTTGCTTTTTAAAAGCTTTGAAAGGATTGATAAAAGCTCATCGCTATTAAAAAGCACCTCGCAAGCGGGGGTAATATCAATATAATCCACATTGTCGGTGCGGCGCTGTGTTTCGGGGTCGAAAAATGATATGCTGTCAATTTCATCGCCCCAAAATTCAATTCTTACGGGGTCCTTTTGGTTTACGGGAAAAATGTCAAAAATACCGCCGCGCACCGAAAACTGACCAATGCCCTCGCACAATTCACTTCTAACATAGCCGCTGTTTAAAAGCTTGTCACAAAGGGAGCTGATTTCTATACAGTCGCCGCCCTTTAAAGTGAAGTTTGCGGCCTTTAATTTTTGGGGTGGAAGGGTGTATTGCAGTGCCGCATCTAACGACAATGTAAGCACGCCAAAACCCCCGCCTAAAAGCTTAGACAGGGTGTCGGTGCGTTTTTGCTCATATTCTTTTGAATAGCCCTGCATATTGCAAAGGCAATAATCCCTTGACGGAAAGTTTACAGCGTTTACATTAAGTGAAGTAAGGTCGTTCTGTAATGCATCGGCTGTGGCTTCATCGGGGGTAATAACAGCAATTCTTTTGTTTAAATGACCGTAAAGTGCCGCAATAATTGCCGCCTTGTGCACATTTGAAAGCCCTGTGCAAAGGGTGGGAAGGCGCCCCTTTTCGCAGTCGTTTAAAAGGCTTTTATAATCGCTGTCATTTTTAAGAACATCGCTTATAAATTTCATTTTCAGTTGTTGTATTTATTCATTGCTGAATCAATACCCTTTGTAATAATTTCTTTAGCGGCTTTGGTGGCTTTAAGCAGGGCGGCTTCAAGATTTTCCTTATCGCTGTCAGGAAATTTTGAAAGCACCCAGTCGGCCAAATTATAATCGGGGTGGGGCTTTTGCCCAACGCCAATTTTAATTCGGGCAATATTACTGTTGCCGAAAAGCTCAATAATATCCTTCATACCGTTGTGACCGCCGTGACTGCCGTTCCGCCTCATTCTAATTTTGCCGACATCAAGCGAAATATCGTCAAAAATAATAATAATTTTATCAAGCGGAATTTTGTAAAAAGCGGCAATTTGGGTAACAGCACGGCCCGAATTGTTCATATAGGTTTGGGGCTTTGCAACAAGCACACGGCTTTTGCCAATACTGCATTCACCAAAAACGGCATCAAACTTGTGCTTATTAAAGTTACCGCCGTTTTCCTTCATAAAAAGGTCGGCAGTCATAAAGCCTACATTGTGGCGGGTGCATTCATACTGAAGCCCCGGGTTACCAAGGCCAACCACAAGCCACTGGAAAGTGGGTTTTTTAGAAAAAATCATTTAATCACCGACAGTATTTTAACATATATATGCCTTATATTCAAGCAAAAAACACTTGACACATATAAAATAAAGTTGTATTATTACTTTTAGAAAAGCATTGATAAGGACATTAGCTTAAATGTGAAGTTTTAAGAGAATGTGGGTCACCGGCTGCAAGCCCACTAAACCGACTTTAAGTGAAACCGCCTTTGAGCTGTGCGGGGGTCAAAAACCCGTACCGTTTAGCCTGCGTTAAGGGTATTTTAAGTGCCGATTTTTCGGAATTTGGGTGGAACCGCGGAGAAATTATGCTTCGTCCCTTTTATTAGGGACGGAGTTTTTTTGTTTTTTAGGAGGAATTAAAATGATTAAGGTTACTTTAAGGGATACTGTTAAGGAATTTAACGACGGTATTAACGCTTTTGAAGTGGCAAAGTCCTTTGGGGGCGGCTTTTACAAGAATGTTTGCGCTGCCAGAATTAACGGTGAAAACTGCGATTTACGCACCGTTTTGAAGGATGGCGACACACTTGAGCTTCTCACCTTCGAGGATGAATACGGTCGCTGGACCTTCCGTCATACCGCTTCTCATATTATGGCGCAGGCTGTAAAGCGCCTTTATCCCGCTGCGAAGCTTGCTATTGGTCCTGCAGTTGATGACGGCTTTTATTATGATTTTGACATTGATGAAAAGTTTACCCCCGACGATTTAAAGAAAATTGAAGAGGAAATGAAAAAAATCGTTAAGGAGGATTTGGAGCTTACCCGTTTTGCGCTTCCCAAAGCCGAAGCAGTTGCGAAATTTACTGCTGAAGGTGAGCCTTATAAGGTGGAATTGGCAGAGGGTATTCCCGACGGTGAGGAAATCAGCTTTTATGCGCAGGGTGATTTTACTGATTTATGCGCAGGTGCTCATCTTATGAGCACAGGTGCTGTTAAGGCGTTTAAGCTCACTTCAGCTACCGGCGCTTATTGGAGAGGTGACTCCTCTAAAAAGATGCTTTGCCGTGTTTACGGTACCGCTTTCCCGAAGGCAAGTGAATTGGAAGCACACCTTACAATGCTTGAAGAGGCTAAAAAGCGTGATCACAATAAATTAGGTCGCGAGCTTGAAATTTTTACAACTGTTGACTGCATTGGTCAGGGTCTTCCCATAATGCTTCCAAAGGGCACAAAAATTCTTCAAATTTTACAGCGCTTTGTTGAGGATGAGGAAGAAAGAAGAGGCTGGCTTAGAACTAAAACTCCGCTTATGGCTAAGAGCGACCTTTACAAAATTTCAGGCCACTGGGACCATTATTTAGACGGTATGTTTGTTTTGGGCGACCCGACTGATGAAACCAAGGAATGCTTTGCGCTTCGTCCTATGACCTGCCCCTTCCAATACCAAGCATATTTAAACCGCGCGCGTTCTTACCGTGATTTGCCCTTGCGTTATGGTGAAACCTCAACACTTTTCAGAAATGAAGAATCGGGCGAAATGCATGGCCTTATCCGCGTTCGTCAGTTTACCATTTCCGAAGGTCATTTAATCTGCACCCCCGAACAGTTAGAGGACGAATTCCGTGGCAGCTTGGAGCTTGCAATTTATATGCTTAAGACCTTAGGTCTTTATGAGGATGTTTCTTACCGCTTCTCACAGTGGGACCCCAATGATAAGGAAAAATATATCGGCACACCTGAGCAATGGGCCGAAGCACAGGATATGATGGGTAAAATTCTTGACCACCTCGAAATTCCTTACAAGGTGGGTATTGGCGAGGCCGCATTCTACGGTCCTAAGCTTGATATTCAAATTAAGAATGTTTACGGTAAGGAAGATACTCTTATCACCATTCAAATTGACCAAATGCTTGCTGAAAAATTTGGTATGGAATACGTTGACCGTGACGGCCAAAAGAAGAATCCTTATATCATTCACCGCACCTCTATCGGTTGCTATGAAAGAACACTTGCTCTTCTTATTGAAAAATATGCGGGTGCATTCCCAATGTGGCTTGCTCCCACACAGGTTAAAATTTTACCCATTGCTGACAGACATTTTGATTACGCTTACGATGTTAAAAAACAGCTTGAAGCAAAGGGTATGCGTGTAGAGCTTGACGACAGAAACGAAAAAATCGGTTATAAGATTCGTGAAGCAAGACTTCAAAAGGTACCTTATATGCTTGTCATCGGTGACAGCGAGGTAGAAGCAGGCGCAGTTGCTGTTCGCCAGCGTGGCGAAAACGGCGACCTTGGCGCAATGCCTTTAGCACAGTTTATTGAAATGGCAGTAAACGACATTGAAACAAAGGTAATTAAATAACGAAAAAGCACCTTTCGGGGTGCTTTTTGTTTTAAGTAAAAAGTAATAGTGAAGAGTGAAAAGGTGAGGTGTGCCTGCGGCACGGATATAATTTAACTAAATATTTATGAAAATTTTTGCGTGATTTTTTTAAAAATTTATGCTATAATTGGTATGTAGTCAGGTGACTGCCACGGGAGTGCTTCGAAGCGGATATAACATAAAGGCTATATCCTTAAGTAACGGTTAGCGTTTGGACATCTCTCTGTCAAAACATAAACCGGAGGATATTTTTTATGACCGCAATTGAAAAAATAAAGGCTCGCATTAACCAGCTTTTTAAAGAAAACCACCAAATTCACATTACCATTACCCTTTCGCACCCTCGCATTTATTTAAGCGACACGCCCGCAATTATAAGGGGTGTTTATCCGCATGTTTTCAGGGTGGAGGAATTTGGTGTAGAAAACCCGAAAAGCTATACACTTCAATATACCGACCTTTTAACAAACAGCGTAAGCATTAAGGAATTATAAAACTAAAGACCAACCGTTTTGGTTGGTCTTTAACTTTATTCTGACATTTCAATTTTTTCAATAACGGGTTGGTCCTTTGGGGCAACCTCACCGTTTGAACCAACGGTTTTAATTGAAGCCAAGGCAGCATCAATTACATCCATACCCTCAATAACCTTACCGAAAGCGGCATAGTCGCCGTCAAGGCGGGTTTCATCACCCACCATTATAAAAAACTGACAGGAAGCGCTGTTATAATCACGCGAGCGCGCCATTGATATAACACCGCGGGTGTGGGAAAGGGTATTTTCAAAGCGGTTGCTTTTAAATTCACCGTAAATGCGGGGATTACTGTTGCCTGTGCCGTCACCGTTGGGGTCGCCGCCTTGTATCATATACCCTTCAATTGCGCGGTGAAAGGTTAAGCCGTTATAAAAGCCGTCCTTTACAAGCCTTACAAAATTTGCAACCGTTACGGGTGCAATATCGCCGTAAAGCTCAATTTTAACCTCGCCAAAGTCCTTAACGGTCATAACGGCGGTATGAGTGCCGTAAAGCTTTTCATCTTTTTCATAGGGAAGTCCGCTTTTGCAGCCACAAAGACTAAAAAGCAAACAACTACAAATTAAAAATGCTAAAAATTTAATCCTTGTCATTATTTAAATCTCTTTCCTTATAGGGAATATATTTTACTTTTCTTCTTTTGCGGGGCCAGTTAAGCTTTATCATAACCAAGATAAAGCCCACTATAACAGCGGCAATAATAATGTAAACAGCCTTCATATATTTGCTTGTAAAAATATCCTTTACAAGCTCCCAAAACTGTAAAAGTCCGCTAACCTTAACATCCTGACCTGCAATTAAATCCACCGTGCCAATAACCTTTTCGGCATACACAACCTCTGCATAGCCCAGCACATCACCTTTTTTAATCGGTGCAACGGCGGTTTCGTTTTCAAAGTAGGTTTTAATAATTATGGTTGAATCATCGGCTTCGTTTGGTAAAACCGAAATAAAAGGCTTTTCAAAATAAAGTGGTAAAAAGTCGGTTTCAAGGGACATTTCTACAGGTATTTCGCAAACCGGCTCATTGGATTTTGCAATTTCCCTAAACGAAAAGTTGTTAAATGCCCAACGGTATAATTCACGGCTTTCAACAAATTCGTAACGCTTTATATTTGGCCTGTTTGGGCATTTAAGTAAAATGCACATATAATTGTAGCCATTGTGGCTGGCTGTACTTACAAGGCAACGGCCCGCGGCACCTGTGTAGCCTGTTTTAAAGCCCGATGCGTATTGATAGTAATAATTTGTTGTTTGGTCCAATAAGAAATTAGTGGTTGAAAGGGTGCGGGTGGTACCCTTGGTGGTAACCAGCTTATAGCGTGATTTACCGCATATTTCGGTTATAATATCGTGTTTTTTTGCGTAAACACAAAGATTATATGTGTCGCGTGCGGTGGTGTAGGTTTCCTCCTCGTGAAGACCAACGGGGTTAGAGTAATGGGTGCCGTTAAGACCAAGCTCCTTCGCCTTTTCGTTCATCATTTCAACAAAGCCCTCAAGGCTTCCTCCGTAAACGTCGGCCGCAAGATATGCGCAGTCACCAAAGGATGATAAAAGCACCATATATAACAGGTCAAGCTGGGTAAATTCCTCCCCCTCTTTTAAAAGCGAAACCGCAAGGCCTGTACCAAGGGTTTTATCAAGTGCGGCTTTTGTAAGGGTAACCTTGGCTTCAGGGTTCCACAAATCACTTTCAACCATTAAAATGGCGGTCATAATTTTGGTAATGGATGCAGGGTACATTTTTTTGTCAGGGTTCTTTTCCCAAAGCACCTCACCCGTGTCAAGCGAAATCAGCATACCTGCTTCTGCGGTAATTTCAAAGCTGGTAACCTCATAAGCCGAGGCTGAAATAGGCACAAAAACCGATGTTATTATTAAAAAACATATAAAAAATATGGAAAAAAGCTTTTTAGGCATAGAAATTTACCTCGTAATGTTGTATAATGTTTTATGTATAAATTCATTATACCAATATTTTCGCTAAAAATAAAGTGTTATTTTTAAAAAAGAGGTGATACGGTATGGTTTATGTGACGGGGGATATGCACGGCGAGCTTGAACGCCTTTATGACAAAAATTTCAGGAAGCTGAAAAGCGGTGACGTGCTTTTGGTTTGCGGTGATTTTGGCTACATATTTTCGGGCGACAAGACCGAACGCGAGGTTATTGACTACCTTGCCTCACGACGTTTTGTAACCGCTTTTATTGACGGCACACACGACAACCTTGATCGCATTAACCGTTCCCGTGTAACCTATTGGCACGGCGGTATGGTGCACCGTATAAAAGGCAATTTAATTCACCTTATGCGCGGCCAGATTTTTAATTTAGAGGGCAACACCTTCTTCACCTTTGGAGGAGGGGAGAGCACCGACCGTGAAATGCGACGCGAGCAGGGTATGTGGTGGAGCGATGAGGAGCCTACCGCTTTGGAAATGGCGCAGGGCGCCAGGGCTTTGGATGAGGTTGGCTGTAAGGTTGACTATTTTATAACCCACGAGCCCCCCGCACTTGTTAAAAGCGCAATTCTTTTGCGGCACGGTAATACTGACCGTATCAATAAGCTTAACGGCTATTTTCAGGAAATCGGCTCGGCTTGTCAGTTTAAGCATTGGTATTTCGGCTCACTTCACGAGGATAGGGTAATTACACCCCACCACACCTGTGTTTTCAGGGGTATGCTTGCAATACCTCCCGGCAGTAAAAAGGTCGAAAATGATGCCACGACTTGACAAATATGTTATAATAAAAAGAGTTA
Source organism: Oscillospiraceae bacterium (assembly GCA_015066005.1). Classification (GTDB taxonomy): domain Bacteria; phylum Bacillota; class Clostridia; order Oscillospirales; family Acutalibacteraceae; genus UBA737. The sequence continues at coordinate 89,648 of SVPF01000001.1, read as the reverse complement.
ATAAATTTTATTTTTCCGGAGGTTGTTTATGATAAGCACCGACAGACTTTGTATGGGCTGTATGAATGATAACGGCGGCGAGCAGGTTTGCCCGATCTGCGGTTTCGATTCTAAGACCAAAAACCCGAAAAATGCAGTTCCGATTAAAACAATGCTTGGTGACCGTTTTGTTGTGGGAAGGGTACTTTCTTCTAACGGTGAAGGCATTGACTATATCGGCTGGGATACCGCAAACGATGCAATTGTTCAAATTCGTGAATATTTTCCTGCGGGTGTTGCAAAGCGTAATCCCGATAAAACCGTTTCAATGCTTAAGGGTAAGGAATACACCTTTAATGAAGGCCTTTTGGAATTTTTGGAAATCAATAAGGCCATTAAGGGCAGTGACCTTCCTTCCTTAATTCCTGTAGTTGAGGTTTTTGAAGAAAACGGCACAGCCTTTTCGGTTATGCAAAATGTTCAGGGCATTACCTTAAGCACATTTTTGTCCCGCAACGGCGGCACATTAAAGTGGGAGCAGGCACGCGCCTTGTTCTTGCCGCTTATTGACACTATTAAGGGTATGCATGACCTTGGCATTGTCCATAAAGGAATCTCTACCGATACGGTTATAGTTGGCCGCGACGGTAAGCTTCGTTTAACAGGCTATTCTATAAACAAGCTTCGCTTTGAAAATGATGAAATTCAGTATGAGGTTTTAGACGGCTTTGCCGCTGCAGAGCAGTATAAAACCGAAGAGGAGTTTCGTGTTGGTCCACATACCGACGTTTACGGTTTTTGTGCAACACTTTTCAATGTTCTTATCGGTACACTTCCCGCAAAAGCAACCGCACGCCTTGAAAATGATGCTATGTCAATTCCCTCAAAGTTTGCTGAAGAACTGCCCCGTCAGGTGCTTTCCTCTTTAGCTAATGCTTTGCAGGTAAGACCGCAGGACCGAACACCCGATATGGAAGCACTTAAAAACCAGTTGGTTTACGGTGAAATTCCCGGTGCGGCTGTTGTTGTGGCTGACAAAAAAGGTAAGACTGCTGAAAAGAAAAAATCGGGTAGCGGCAAGGTTGTGCTTGTCACAACAATTGTTACCGCAATTTTTATGCTGCTTTTGGCTATAATTTTAATATTTACCGTTTTCCGTGATGATATTTTCGGTAATAAAAATCCCCAGCCGGATAATTCCTCAACCAGCACACCTGTCATTGACAATTCGAGCGAAAATACCAGCGGGGACGTTGACCCCGAAAAGCTTTACCTTGTGCCTGACTATGTTGGCGAATATTATTCTTCCATTATTGAAAATGAAGAAAACGAGCACTTTGTTTTCGTAATTAAGGGTAAGGAATATTCAACACAGCCACGCGGCACGGTTTGCAGTCAGTCGGTTATCAAGGGCTCAAGCGTTAAGAAGGATACTGAAATTGAAATTGTTATAAGCCTTGGCCCTAAGGATTTCAAAATGCCGAGCGTTCTTAATATGACCGAGCAGGAGGCTAAGCTTGAGCTTTTAAAGGCGGGCTTCCTGTATGCAAATATTGAGGTGCTTGAAAAGTATGATGAGGATTTTGCACCCGAGCAAATTATTGAACAGTATCCCGCTGCAGGTGAAAAGGTTAATGCCGAAATCGGTATAAAGATTTATATAAACACCTACGAGGGCGATGACTATTATTATTAAAATAATACTTGATTTTATTAAAAGTTTGTGTTATAATTCGTTTGTAATATCTTAAAGAAAGGTGAGTGGCTGACAGCCGCTCACTTTTGTTTTGCAAGGAGATGAATTTATGGCAAGTGCTGCTGAAAGAGTTTACGACCTTATTAAAGACACGGTTGAGGCTCAGGGAGTAACCCTTTGGGATGTTCGCTTTTTAAAGGAGGGCGCATCCTGGTATTTAAGGGTTTTTATTGACAAGCAGGGCGGCATCAATATTGATGACTGCACTAATGTTTCCCACGCTATTGACCCCGTTATTGATGAGGCCGACCCAATCGATAAGTCCTATTATCTTGAGGTATGCTCCTGCGGGTTTGAACGCGAGCTTACCCGCCCCGTTCACTTTAAAGCAATGCAGGGTGAAAAAATTAAGGTAAAGCTTTACAAGGCATTGGACGGCGTTAAGGAATTTGTGGGAATACTGCAAGACTTTGACGAAAATGTGGTTTTGGACGTTGACGGCAAGCTTTATGAATTTACGCTTAAAGAAATTTCCAAGGCAAACGTATGTTATTTTGATTAAAAAGCTTAAAATATTTTAATGGAGGAATTTGGAAAAATGGCAAGAGCAAAAAAGGTTAAAAAAGATGAAGTAAATTATGCTGAATTTTTTGAAGCATTAAAGCTTATGGAAGAGGAAAGAGGAATTCCCAAGGAATTTATTGCTGAAAAAATTGCAGATGCTATCGTTGTTGCTGCCCGTAAGGACTATGGCGGAAACGAAATAGTTACCTGTACAATTGATGTTGAAAAGGAAATTTTTGTTGTATCAGTACGCAAAACCGTTGTTGATGAGGTTATGGACCCTTATACCGAAATTTCTAAAGCTGATGCCGCCGCAATTGATACAAATTCAATTGAAAACGGCTTTGTTGATATTAAGCTTGACCCCAGAAAGTTTGGTCGTGTGGTTGCACAAAATTCAAAGAATAACTTCCGTCAGGGTGTTCGTGAAGCTGAAAGAGGACACACCTTGGCTGAATTCCAAAGCCACACCCGCGAGCTTTTAACAGCGGTTGTTCAGAAAATTGACCCCCGTACAGGCAATGCAATTTTGACCATTGGCCATAGTGATGCAACACTTCCCAAGGCAGAACAGGTACCCGACGAGGTTCTTTCAGAGGGTGATCACATTAAGGTTTATGTTGTTGATGTTAAGGAAACCGAACGCGGCGCACGCGTAATGCTTTCCCGTACACATCCCGGCCTTGTTAAGCGCCTTTTTGAAACCGAAGTACCCGAAATTTTTGACGGTACCATTGAAATTAAGTCGGTTTCGCGCCAAGCCGGCTCACGTACAAAGATTGCGGTTTATTCAGCTAATCCTGAAATTGACCCAATCGGTGCTTGTATCGGCCCCAGAGGCGAGCGTGTAAACAAAATTGTTGAAGAGCTTGCCGGCGAAAAGATTGATATTGTTAAATACAGCGAAGACCCCGTTGCATTTGTTTCCGAAGCATTGTCACCCGCTAAGGTTACTTCGGTTGAAATTTTATCCGAAGACCCCAAGGCATGCAAGGTTAAGGTACCCGATGCACAGTTATCACTTGCAATTGGCAATAAGGGTCAAAATGTACGCCTCGCTGCAAAGCTTACCGGCTGGAAGATTGATATTCATCCCGAAAGCGGCTACTACGGCGAATAATTAAATTTTAAGAGGAACTTTTATTATGAGTGTTAAAAAAATCCCTATGCGTATGTGCACAGGCTGTCACGAAATGAAGCCCAAAAAGGAGCTTATAAGGGTTGTAAAAACCCCCGAGGGTGAAATAAAGGTTGATTTCACGGGCAAGCTTAACGGCAGGGGCGCTTACCTTTGCAAAAGTGCTGAATGTCTTTTGAAGGCGCAAAAGCAAAAGGCACTTTCCCGCGCGTTTGAATGCCAGATAACCGATGAAATTTATGAAGACCTCAGGAGGTCTATTGAAAACGGTGAATAATAAATTATTAACCCTTTTGGGCTTTGCTGCAAAGGCGGGTAAGCTGTCCTACGGTATGGATATGTCACAGCTGGCAATTAAAAAAGGCAAAAGCTTTTTAGTTGTAGCCGCCTGCGATATTTCTGAAAAAAGCAAAAAGGAAATTACCTTTCACACAAATAATAAGAATGTTCCGTTTATCGTTTTAGATGATGTAAGCATCGAAGCCGTCGGTAAGGCGGTTGGCCGCAAATGCGGTATTCTTTCGGTAAATGATAAATCGTTCGCCGAAGCAATTAAAGGAGGATATGCTAATGACCAATAAATATAAAGTCAGTGATCTTGCTAAGGACCTTAATATGAGTTCTAAGGATGTTGCGGTTATTGCTACTGCTGCTGTAGGTAGTGAAAAGAAATCAAGCGCAACCCTTAACGAAGAGGAAATCGGTCGTTTTTTCAATAAAATTACTAAGGATAATGCAGTGAAGGATTTCACAGCTTACTTTGCAACAGGTGCTGAAGCTCGTGAAAAGGCTAAAAAGGCTCGTGAAGAAGAAAAGAACAAAAAGCTTTTAGAGCAAATGGCTATTTTGGAGCAGCTTAAGGCAGCAGCTGCTGCGCAGGATGCTGCAAAGGCACCTAAGGCTGAGCCTAAAAAGGAGGAGCCCAAGAAGCCCGATATTAAGAAGGAAGAGCCTAAAAAGGCTGAAGCTAAGGCTGAGCCCAAGAAGGAAGAACCTAAGAAGGCTGAAATTAAGAAGGAAGCCCCCAAGGCTGAAGTGAAAAAGCCTGAAATCAAGAAGGAGGAGTCCAAGAAGCCTGAGGCGAAAAAGCCTGAAGCACCTAAGGATGAGCCGAAAAAGGAACATAAGCCTTCTGACCCACAGCCTTTCGTTTCCAAGAAAAAGGATAAGGTTGCAGGCGATACACCTAACCGTGGCCCAGCCGAAATCCGCCGCGTTGATACACGTACTTCTAATGTGAATATCGACAAATATAACGAAAAGTACGAAACAATTGCACCTGCAAACTCTATGCAGGATAATTATTCACGCAAGCAAAAGATTAAGCAAAAATCTAAGGATTATAAGCGCCCGCAGGGTGCCAAGCGTGAGACCGAGGCCGATAAGATGCGCAGAATGCAGCTTGAACGCATTAAAAAAACCCCCATTACCGTTACTATTGGGGACGAAATTACTGTGGGCGAGCTTGCAGCCGCTATGAAGAAAACCGCTGCCGAGGTTATTAAAGAGCTTTTAAAGCTTGGTATGATGGCTACCGTTAACCAAGTTATCGACTATGACACAGCAGAAATTGTTGTTACCGAAATGGGCGCAAAAATTCAAAAGGCTGTTGTTGTTACAATTGAAGAAAAAATTATGGACGATACCGAGGACACTGCTGAAAATCTAAAGCCCCGTAGCCCCGTTGTTGTTGTTATGGGTCACGTTGACCACGGTAAGACTTCACTTCTCGACGCTATTCGTGATACTGCGGTTACTTCAACCGAAGCAGGCGGTATTACACAGCATATTGGTGCGTACCGCGTAAACTGTAACGGTGAGGATATTACCTTCCTTGATACCCCCGGTCACGCAGCCTTTACCGCAATGCGTCAGCGCGGCGCAATGGCTACCGATATTGCGGTGCTTGTTGTTGCGGCTGATGACGGTATTATGCCTCAGACAATTGAAGCTATTAACCATGCAAAAGCTGCCAAGGTTCAAATAATTGTTGCTATTAACAAAATGGATAAGCCCGAAGCTAATCCCGATCGTATTATGCAGCAGCTTACCGAGCACGAGCTTGTTCCTGAAGAATGGGGCGGCGATATTATTTGTGTTCCCGTTTCGGCTAAAACCCATATGGGTATTGACAACCTTTTGGAAAACATTCTCTTGGTTGCTGAAATGCAAGAGCTTAAGGCTAATCCCGACCGTCGTGCAAAGGGTATTGTTATTGAAGCCCGTCTTGATAAGGGTCGCGGCCCTGTTGCATCCCTTCTCGTTCAAAACGGCACACTTAGAACAGGTGATATTATCGTTGCGGGCACAGCCGTTGGCCGTGTTCGTGTAATGACTAACGAAAAGGGCATTGAGCTTAAGGAAGCAGGCCCGTCGGTTCCTGTTGAAATTACAGGTCTTGCCGAAACACCAAATGCCGGTGATGTGTTTGACGCCGTATCTGATGAACGCCTTGCCCGTCAGCTTGTTGAACAAAGAAAGCAAAAGGCTAAGGATGACCTTAACAATGCTAAGCAAAAGGTTACACTTGATAATCTGTTTGATAACCTTTCAGCAGGCGACCTTAAGGAGCTTAACATTATCGTTAAGGCTGACGTTCAGGGCTCGGTTGAGGCTGTTCGCGAAAGCCTTGTTAAGCTTTCTAACGATGAGGTTAAGGTGTGTGTAATTCACGGCGGCGTTGGCGCTGTTAATGAATCTGACGTTACTTTAGCTCAGGCTTCAGGCGCAATTATCGTAGGCTTTAATGTCCGCCCCGACACAGTGGCTAAGGAAACTGCCGAGCGTGAGGGTGTAGATATGCGTATGTACCGCATTATTTATGACTGCATTGAAGAAATTGAAGCCGCTATGAAGGGTATGCTGGCACCCAAGTACCGTGAAAATATTATCGGTACGGCCGAAGTTAGAAGTGTTTATAAAATTTCCAATGTTGGTACAATTGCAGGCTGCTACATTACTAACGGTAAGGTTGCCCGTTCAGCTCAGCTTCGCCTTGTTCGTGACGGCATCGTTATTTGCGAGGATAAGATTGATTCTTTGCGTCGCTTTAAGGATGACGTTAAGGAGGTTGCTCAGGGCTATGAATGCGGTATAGGCCTTGAAAAATTTGCCGACATTAAGGAAGGCGATATTTTTGAAGCCTTTGTTATGGAGGAGTATAGAGACTAATGGCAGGATTTAAAATTAACCGTATAACATCTGATATAAGGGTGTGCCTGTCTGAATTATTGCGCGAGGTTAAGGACCCCAGGGTAAGCAAGCTTTTAAGTATTGTAAAGGTTGATGTTACAGGGGACCTTTCCTACGCTACCGTTTATGTAAGCGCTATTGAGGGTTACGAAGCAACCGTTGCTTCGGTTAAGGCCCTTAAGGGTGCTGCAGGCTATTTGCGGCGTGAAATGGGCGCAAGGCTTAAGCTTCGCAAGGTGCCCGAGCTTCGCTTTATAGCAGATGATTCTATTGCTCATAGTGCACATATTTCCCAAATTATTGAATCTTTTAAAGAGGAAAGTAATAATGAAAAATAAAGACAATATCTCGTGCCGTGAGCTTACACTTAAGCAAACGGCAAGGTATTTAAAAAAGCACGACAACTATATAATTCTTACCCATACCTCACCCGACGGTGATACCTTGGGTTCGGCTTATGCGCTTTATTACGGTCTTAACGAAATCGGTAAAACGGCGTGTGTTTTGTGTCCGGATGTTATTCCAAATAAGTATGACTTTTTTGTTCGTCCCACAAACCATGTTCACCGTGAAAACGCTACCGTAATTGCGGTTGATATTGCTGATAAAAAGCTTTTAGGCGCTTTGACAGAGGAATTTGGCGATATTGTGGATTTGTGCATCGACCATCACATTACCAACAGTCATTATGCCAAGAATTTATATCTTGACACTAATGCCTCTGCTACAGCGGAAAGTGTTTTCGAGCTGTTAACCGTTATGCGCGTTAACATTAACGATGTTACCGCCCGTGCGCTTTATGCAGGCATAGCTACCGACACTGGCTGCTTTAAATATTCAAATGTTACTGCAAAAACTCATATAATTGCGGCAATGCTTTACGATTATAACATAAATACCGGCGAAATTAACCGCCTGATGTTTGATACAAAGTCCAAAAATCTTTTGGATCTGGAGCGCCGCGTTTTAGAGGGTGCCGAATATCACTTTAATGACAAGTGCATTATTTTAAGCGTTACAAGTGAAATGCAGGACATTACGGGCTGTTACGGCTCGGATTTGGAGGGCATTGCACTTATTTCCCGCAGTGTTGAGGGTATTGACATCGGTATTACCGTAAAGCAGATTGACAAGGAGCAATTTAAGGTTTCCTTCCGCACCTTTGAAAAGCTCAATTCGGCCGAAATTGCAAAGCAGTTTGGCGGCGGCGGTCACAAATCGGCTGCGGCTGCCGTGCTTAAGGGCGATTTAGCATCGGTCAAGGCCCAAATTTTAGAGGTTGTCGGCAAATGTATGGAGGACTGCAATGCAGGGACTTCTGTTAATAAATAAGCCTAAGGGTATTACAAGCTTTTCGGCAGTTTCTGCGGTTAAGCGCGCCGCACACGAAAAGCGTGTGGGACATACAGGCACGCTTGACCCAATGGCAACGGGTGTTTTGCCTGTGTTTTTGGGTAGGGCAACTATGCTTTCATCTCTTATGCTTGATGCCGACAAAAAATATATTGCTGAAATTCAGCTTGGCATTACTACCGATACCTGCGATATCACGGGTGAGGTTTTACAACAAAACAATGTAAATGTTAATGAAAATGACATTGAAAGGGTACTTGCGGGCTTTAAGGGTAAAATTAGCCAAGTGCCACCAATGTACAGCGCCTTAAAAAAGGATGGCGTAAGGCTTTACGATTTGGCGCGTCAAGGCAAAACGGTTGAAATTGAGCCTCGCGAAATTGAGGTTTTGGCTTTAGAGGTTTTAAGGCCGATTGATGAAAATAACCGTTTTACCCTTTCCTGCCATGTTTCAAAGGGCACTTATATACGGTCACTCGCGCGTGATATCGGTGAAGCGCTCGGCTGTGGCGCAACCCTTACGGCTTTACAGCGTGTTGAAACGGCGGGTATTGATATTTCGCAGTGTGTTGATTTAGATAAAATTGATGAGGAAAGCATTAACGGCTATTTACTTAATGAGGAAACAGCCGTTAAGCATTTGCGCGCGTTAAGTGTTACTAAAAACCAAGCGGTTCGCTTTTGCAACGGCGGACAGCTTGCTTTTGAACGTCTTAACATAACCGATTTTAACGATAACGAGCTTTTTAGAATAAAGTATAAAAATCAGTTTTTGGGCATTGGTATTGCTGACTGTGAAAAACAGCAGGTGGCAATAAAATGTATAATAAATTATCCCGAGGTGAGTCAGTTATGAAAACCGCGATAGCGCTAGGCACTTTTGATGGGCTTCATAATGCTCACCGTAAGGTTTTAACATTGCCCGATGGCTATAAAAAGGTGGCGGTAACCTTTAAAATGCCACCTAAAATGCTGGTTTTTGGGCAAAGTGAAATGCTTTTAAGCTTTGATGAAAAGTGCTGTTTTTTGAAAGAGATTGGCGTTGATGAAATTATCGCGCTTGATTTTGAAGAGGTTAAAAACGCTTCCCCTGAAGAATTTTTAGTATATTTAAAGGATGAAATCGGTGCAAATTACATTACCTGCGGCTTTAATTACCGCTTTGGCAAAGGCGGTGCAGGGAACACGGCAATGCTTTCGGACTTTTGTAATAAAAACGGTATAGAGCTTTGTGTTTCCAGTCCGTACTTATTGCCTGACGGCAACGCACTTTCATCATCGTATATTCGCTCGCTTTTAAAAAACGGCGAAATTGAAGAAGCCAATAAATATTTATATAAACCCTTCAGCTTCACCGCAACGGTAAACAAGGGTGACCAAAGGGGTAGAACAATCGGCTTCCCCACAATTAACCAAAAATATCCCGAAAGCCTTGTAAAGCTTCGCTTTGGGGTTTATAAAACAAAGGTTGTAGTTAAAGGGAAGGAATTTGACGGTATAACCGATATAGGTGTCCGCCCAACCTATGAAACCGATTATGTTATAAGCGAAACCTTTATAAAGAATTTTTCGGGTGATTTATACGGTAAGGAAGTTACAATTGTTCCTATAAAATTTTTAAGGGATGAAATTAAGTTTAATTCACTTGAAGAATTAAAAGCCCAAATTGAAAAGGATTTAAATAATTAAAAGTCTGAACCTTAAACTTAAGGTTCAGACTTTTTTGTTGTTGTATTTAAATTATAGTTTATCGGCAATCCTTCACCTTGAGGGGAAGGTGGTAGGCGAAGCCTGACGGATGAGGTGTAAAGAACAGTTTGTACTTACAAAACTCCTCATCCACCGCTAAAGCGGTCCCCCTTCTCCCGCAGGAGAAGGCACAGATAACCCCCAATTTATTTTACAAATCTTTTACAATCGAAGGGTTGTTTTAAATAATGCAATTTGATATAATATAATAAATACTGTATCGGAGGTGAAAAGGGTGAATCAGCTTTGGGGTAAAATTAAGGAAGCGCTGCTTTCGGCGTTGCCAATAACCGCAATTGTTTACATTCTTGCGTTAACTCCGTTTTTTAATTTTTCAAAATACGAGCTTATCACCTTTACAATCGGTGCAGTAATGCTGATTTTAGGTATAGGCTTTTTTAACCTTGGTGCCGATATTGCCATGACACCTATGGGCGTTCAGGTGGGCGCGGGGCTTTCGCGCCAAAAAAAGCTGTGGCTTTTGTTGGCTGTTTGCTTTTTAATGGGTGTACTTATAACCGTTGCCGAGCCTGATTTACAGGTGCTTGCAAAACAGGTCGGCGCTGTTATGAACGGCACTTTGCTGATTTACACCGTTGGCATTGGTGTTGGTATGTTTTTAATGGCGGCAATTTTGCGCATTATCTTTAAAAGGCCGCTTTCCCTTATTTTAGCACTTTGCTATATGCTTGTTTTTGCCTTGGCCTTAATGCTGTCGGTCAGCGGTAATATAAGTCTTTTGCCCTTGTCGTTTGATTCGGGCGGCGTTACCACAGGCCCTATAACCGTGCCCTTTATAATGGCGCTTGGTGTTGGTGTGGCAAGCGTTTTGGGTGACAGAAAATCCAAAGAAAACAGCTTCGGTCTGGTGGCGCTTTGCTCGGTAGGGCCTATAATTGCTGTTATGCTTCTTGGTATTTTTTCTAAAAACAAGATGGTTTACGATGTGCCCGATTATAATGTTTCAAACGATGTTTTAAATGCATTTTTAAACAATTTGGCGCACACCGCTAAGGAGGTTGGAATTGCCCTTTTAATGATTGTGGCCTTCTTCCTTGCTTGTAATTTTATTTTTCTTCAGCTTTCAAAGCGACAGCTTCAAAAAATTGGTGTAGGTGTTGTGTTTACATATATCGGGCTTGTAATTTTCCTAACGGGTGTTAATGTTGGCTTTATGCCAATAGGCTATCAAATCGGGTACGAGCTTGCAAAAACCAATAAGGTGTTTTTAACCCTGTTCGGTCTAGCGGTTGGTGTGCTGGTTGTCTTGGCCGAGCCTGCAATTCACGTGCTGAATTCTCAGGTTGAGGAAATTACGGGCGGCGCAATAACCAAAAGGTCAATGATTACGGGGCTTTGCATCGGTGTTGGCGGTGCAATTGCGCTCTCAATTATTCGCATTATTTTTGATTTTTCAATTGTTTATTACCTTATCCCCGGTTATTTTATTTCGCTTTTACTATCCCTTGTGGTGCCGCCTGTTTATACAGCCATTGCGTTTGACTCGGGCGGTGTGGCAAGCGGTCCTATGACCTCGGGCTTTATTTTGCCCTTTGCAACAGGTGTTTGTGTAATGCTTCAAGGTCAGGAGGCGGTTTTAAATGACGCCTTTGGTGTTGTTGCCTTGGTTGCATTGTCACCGCTTATTACAATTCAGCTTCTTGGCTTCCGTTCAATTGTAAGCGAATTTATTAAGGAACGCCGCGCAATGCGCCGCATTATTACTGCTGACGATAAGCAAATTATCAATTTTATGTAAGGAGGGCACTATGAGCAATGTTGTCAACGAACAGTCAATAAAAAAGCTTGAGCTGCTTTTTACGGTTGTTGACCGTTCTAAAACTGAATTTTATATTGATGTGCTGTCGCAGTTTAAAATAAACAGCCAGTTTGTAGTGTCGGGCCTTGGTACTGCGACAAACGAATTTCAGGAGCTTTTGGGCCTTAACAAACAAAAATCCGTAATTATAAGTATTGTTAAAAAGGATACTGCCTTGGCGGCGATTAAGGTTTTACAGGAAAAATTTGAAACGGTTAAAAAGGGTAAGGGAATTGCGTTTTGTGTGCCGATGTCAAGCATTATCGGTATAAATGTTTACCAGTTTTTATCTGACAACCGTTTAGGAAAGGAATGATTTTTTATGCCAAGCAATAAATATGAGCTTATTCTTGCCATTGTTAATGAAGGTATGGCTGATGACGTTATGGACGTTGCGCGTGAATGCGGTGTGCGCGGCGGCACAATTTTAACTGCCCGCGGTGTTACTAATGAAGAGGCGGCCGCATTTTTCGGCATAAGCATTCATTCCGAAAAGGAAATTTTAATGATGGTTGTTGAAAAAAACATTAAAAATAACGTTTTAAATGCGGTTTACGACAAGCTTGAAATGTCAAAGAAAACCAAGGGTATTGTCTTTAGTCTTCCCGTATCTGCGGCGGCAGGTCTGGTCGGACAGGATGATGAAAACAAATAGTAAAACACGGTAGAGTAAATGCTCTACCGTGCTTTTTTGTATAACGAAAACCACACGCTTAGCGTGTGGTTCTAAAGAGGCTCTGCCGATGAGTGATACCGCCGCAGCGGTCGGCTCTACTTGTCAGGGGAGCTGTCAACGATGTTGACTGAGGGGTAGTTTGAGAGTATTTTTCTCTCCCTCCGTCTTTTCGCCTTATGGCAAAAAGACACCTCCCTCATCAGATGGAGGCTGACTGCCGTATATACGGCAGTAGGGCAACTTTGCAAAAGGTAGATTATTCGATGGACTTTCAGTCCCGCCAGTAACAGCGGCTTATAGCCGTAGAGCAAACTACCGGCTAAGCCGGTAATGATTATTTGTCGTCTTTTTCAATTTCCTCTAATATTACAGCGCCCGTATCGGCGTTGATGTCATAGGAATAATCAAGGTTTTGATAATCAAAGTCAACCTCCCAAACCAAAATGCCCTTTTCATAATCAAGCTCGGCTTCAAGGTCGCGAATATCCGCCTTTTGAAGCTTGGCTTTTTCTAAAGCTATTTCGATTGCTCTGTCGCGGGTGATTTTGGCCTCGCTTATCGATGGAGAGGACGGGGTTGGGGCGGATGGGTTGTTATTATCCGTTTGAATGTCAGACGGGGTACTTTGGGGTGCGGGTGTGCTGTTTTTATCAGCTTCGCCTGCATAATTATCGCAGGCGGAAAGCGAAAACAATAATACAGCGGTTAAAAGTAATGCAGAAAATTTTTTCATTTTTTCTTTCCTCCTGTGTAATTGTATTAAAAAAGGGGAGCGGTTATGCGCTCCCCTTAAATCACTAAATTATTTAAAATAACGGCCGAGTAAACCTTCGAAAGCCTTACCGTGACGAGCCTCGTCTTGAAACCACGCCCCAAAACCGCTTAAATAAAGGGTTTTGTTATTTAATTTTAAAAAATCCCACTTTTGTCACACTATTCCTCTGCTACACTGGAATTGTTTTCGTCTGGTTCTTTGATGGTATTTATTCGTATAAGATATGAAACATATGTACAAAGTGCTAACCAACCGAAAAGGCCGAGAGTAATCTTAATAATTATGTCAGCATCATTACTAGATATGGCAGATATTAAAAAAGGTCCAGTGTGACAAAGAGAAATAATAAGTGGATTATATATAATAAATAGGAATTTCCACTTTTCCTCATAAATAAGTTTACTATATTTAAAACAATAAAAAGGCATTACAATAAAAATCCATATCAGTAAAGCAATAAATGCATATGCGAGACCCGCATAATCTCCAGAAGGTAAAACTATTTCAAGCACGATTAGTAAAATTATGTAGGTCACGAAAAAACAGATTGAAAAAATAAATGGATAAATAAACTTTTTAAATTTTTTCATTAAATAACCTCAAAACAAAAGATGTGCTACCGTTATGATAGCACATCTTTGAGGGATTTTCAATCAGATATTACTTAAAATAACGGCCGAGTAAACCTTCGAAAGCCTTACCGTGACGAGCCTCATCGCGAGCCATTTCGTGAACGGTGTCGTGAATAGCATCAAGACCAAGCTCCTTAGCAAGCTTTGCAAGCTCAAACTTACCGAGAGTAGCGCCGTTTTCAGCGTCTACGCGCATTTCAAGGTTTTTCTTGGTGGAATCGGTTACAACTTCGCCTAAAAGCTCAGCAAATTTTGCTGCGTGTTCAGCTTCTTCATAAGCAGCCTTTTCCCAATAAAGACCGATTTCGGGGTAGCCTTCGCGGTGTGCAACGCGTGCCATTGCAAGATACATACCTACTTCACAGCATTCGCCGTTAAAGTTTTCACGAAGACCGTCAATAATTCTTTGGTCAACGCCCTGTGCAACACCTACAACGTGTTCAGCAGCCCAGCTTTTTTCAGCAGACTGTTCCTGGAACTTAGAAGCGGGAGCGTGGCAGATGGGGCACTCATTGGGAGCAGCGTCACCTTCGTGGGTATAACCGCAGATAAGACATACATATTTTTTCATAATAATTTCCTCCAAAAGTTTAATTTGTTGTTTTACAGTTTTGACAGATACCGTATGCTACATAAATGGTAGTGTCAGGCGTAAAGCCCATTTTTTCCGAAAGCTCTGCTAAAGGGTCATATTCAAGCCTTGCGTCGTGAATACAGCCGCACTTTTTACAGTGCAGGTGGGCGTGTGGGGTAGTGTCATAATCAAAATGCTCATACCCGTCGCCGACGTTAAGACTTATAATTTCACCGTTTTGGCTTAACTCCGAAAGGTTTCGGTAAACGGTACCAAGGCTTATATTTGGTATTGTTTCCCGAACTTTTGCGTAAATCCAATTTGCTGTAGGGTGAGTATCTGTTTCGCGCAAAACAGTTAGAATTGCTTCACGCTGTTTTGAATAGTTTCTCATATTTTTCACCCAAATCAGTAATGATTACTATTTTATTATACTGATTTTTTTCAATTTGTCAATAGTTTTTTAATATTTTTTAAAAAATATTTCAACTTGACAAAGGTATGAAATTCAATTATTATTTATATGTGAAAACTTTTATAATTAGAGGTTTAAAATGAGTGGTATTATTTCTGAATCGGTAATTAAGCGTTTACCGAGATATTACAGGTTTTTAGGTGAGCTTAAAGCACAGGGAAGGGAACGCATCTCTTCACGTGAGCTTTCTGAAAGAATGGGGCTTACAGCAAGCCAAATAAGGCAAGACCTTAACTGCTTTGGTGGCTTCGGTCAGCAGGGCTATGGGTATAATATTGAGGTTTTACAGTCTGAAATTGGTCAAATTTTAAAGCTTGACAGACCCAAAAATACCATACTTATAGGTATGGGTAATATGGGACGTGCGGTTGCAATGCATATGAATTTTGAATCCAAGGGCTTTCATCTTATCGGCCTTTTTGATTCTAAGGAATCACTTGTGGGTCAGGTTGTTCGCAATCAGCCTATCCGCAGCATTAACACTTTGGATGAATTTTGTCGTGAAAATTTGCCTCAGGTTGCAATTTTGTGCATACCAAAGGAAGCGGCCGAGGGTATTTCCACACAGCTTATAAAGCTTGGTGTTAAGGCCTTTTGGAACTTCAGTCATTACGATATTGCGATGAATCATCCCGATGTGGTAGTACAAAATATGCATTTTAGCGATAGCTTAATGCGTTTATCCTTTAAAATTGATGATTAATTTTAAAAATCCGTCACAGCCGTGACGGATTTTTTATTGAAAATTATTCGAATTATAGTTTATCGCTGCGCGATTAAATAATAAATAAGAAAGAATAAGAACTTGACCCTTTGACAAAATCAGAGATTTTGAAAGGGTGCCCCAAAACCTTGCCACGCATAGCGTGTAAAAGAATAAAATCGGTGTCGGCTTTGCCGACGGATTTATATATTGTGCCGTAGGCACACATTTTTTATTATTTATTATTTTTTCTTTATTCTTTTTTCTTTTGGGCGTTAGCCCGATAAACCCCAATTTACTTCTTCTTTTTATGAATATTGCGAATGGTTTTTTTCTTTTTCTGTGGGGTAGATTTATCGTTACGGTCGGGTGCGATAAGGCAGTTTTTGCCTGTGCCGATAAGGTCGTACCTACCCGCTTTTTTAAGGGCTGACAGCACAAGCTGACGGTTTTCAGGCTTGAAGTACTGAAGCAACGCACGCTGTTCGGCCTTTTCTTTTGCAGTTTTGGGAACATATACGGGCTTCATAGTGTTGGGGTCAATACCTGTGTAGAACATACAGGTCGAAATTGTGCCCGGGGTGGGGTAATAGTCCTGCACTTGCTCGGGGTGCATATTGTTACGCTTTAAAAATACCGCAAGCTCAATTGCGTCCTTCATGGTGCTTCCCGGGTGGGATGACATTAAGTAGGGTACCAAATACTGCTTTTTGTTTGCCGATTTTGTAAGCTCGTAAAAGCGTTTTTCAAAGCGGTTGTAAACCTCAATCGGTGGTTTGCCCATATATTTTAAAACATTGTTTGAGCAATGCTCGGGCGCAACCTTAAGCTGACCGCTTACGTGGTGGTTTATAAGCTCTTTGAAAAATTCTTCATTTTTGTCGGCTATCAAATAGTCAAAACGAATGCCTGAACGAATAAACACCTTTTTAACCTTTGGCAAAGCCCTAAGCTCACGCAAAAGTCTTAAATAATCACTGTGGTCAACCTCAACCGCAGGGCACATTGTGGGTGCAAGGCATTTTTTGTCAGCACAGGCACCCCTTTTGAGCTGACCCTTGCAGGCGGGTTTTCTAAAATTGGCGGTAGGACCGCCCACATCGTGAATATAACCCTTAAAATCATCCATTTGTGTGATTTCTTTAGCTTCTTTTATAACCGATTCGTGACTTCGCGAGGTAACAACCCTGCCTTGATGAAAGGCAAGTGAGCAAAAGTTACAGTTACCAAAGCAGCCACGGTTGTGAATAATTGAAAATTTAACCTCTTTAATAGCATCAACACCGCCTTGATTTTCATAAGACGGGTGATAGTCGCGCATAAAGGGCAGGGCATAAACCTTGTCCATTTCGGCTTCGTTTAAAGGGGGCATTGGCGGGTTTTGAATAACCAGCGTGTCGCCGTGCTTTTGAATAAGGGTTTTACCCCTTACTGCATCCATTTCATCCTGCTGAATTTTACAGCTTATTGCATATTGCTTTTTGCCGTTTTCGGTGTTTTCCCTTACTGCTTCAAAGCTTGGGCATTCGCGACTGCCCGAAATGTGTGTAAAATCACTTGCTTTTATTGAATAGCAGGTGCCCAAAATATCGGTAAGGGAAGAAACGCTTTCGCCGCCGTTTAGTCGGTTTGCAATTTCAACAATATGCTTTTCACCCATACCGTACATAAGTAGGTCGGCACCGCTGTCAATTAAAATTGAAGGGCGTACGGCATCGTCCCAATAATCGTAATGGGCAAAACGGCGAAGCGAAGCCTCAACCCCGCCAATAGCAATTGGAACATCCCCAAAAAGCTCACGCAATTTTTTGCAATAAACAATGGTTGCGCGGTCGGGTCGCGCGCCTGCTTTACCACCGGGTGTATAAGCATCATCACTGCGGCGCTTTTTAGCGGCGGTATAATGCGCCACCATTGAATCAATATTACCGCCGTTTACTAAAAATGCAAGGCGCGGTGCGCCAAAGCGCTTATAATCACTTTCACTTCTTGGTTGGGGAATAATACACACCTTGTACCCGGCATTTTCAAGCACACGCGATATTATAGCCGTGCCAAAGGATGGGTGGTCAACATAAGCATCACCCGTTACAATTACAAAATCAGCCTGATTCCAACCACGCTGGTTCATTTCTTTAACGGTTATTGGTAAAAAAGGCATAATATCCCCCCTCGGCTTTCTATACTTTATTAAGAGTATAACATACAAAACCAATTTCCACAAGGTGATTTAATTGAAATTTTGGGACAGCTTTATAAAGGTGTTAATAATTCAAGGCATAGTGTCTTTAATTGTCTTAATAAGTGTTTTGGTTTTAAAGTTCGGGTTTGGGAAAGCCTATAAGCAGTTTTCAAATTGGTATTTTGAAAATGTAATGACTGACACTAGCATTTACGAGGTGATAAAGTGAAATTTAATTTTTTGGGTACTAAAATATATATTTCTTTTTTCTTTATGGCGGCAATAACCTTAATGCTCGCAACCGACCGTACAGGCTATATGCTACCAACCCTTTTTGCAGTTATAGTACACGAAGCGGCGCATCTATTTGTTATGTGGGTACAGGACTCGGCTCCATTGTCCATTCGGCTAATACCCGCAAGCGTTCAAATAAACAAAAGGTTTTCTTTTTCACCTAAAAACGATGTTTTAATTGCGGTAGCGGGCCCTGCGGCAAATTTAATACTTTCGGCCTGCCTTTATTTTAATTATGCCGCTTTTGGAAATTTAACAGTGCTGTATTATTCACTTTTGAATCTAATAATCGGGTGCTTTAATTTGTTGCCCGTTAGGGGACTTGACGGCGGTACGATTTTATATACCTTAATTTGTAAATTTTGGGGCGAGGACAAGGCCGCGCTTATTATGCGGTTAATCACCTTAATTTTGGCGGTAGCGGTAATTTTTGTGGCAGTAACCTTGGCGTTTCGCCATAAATTTAATATTTCATTTTTTATTGTGGCAATTTACCTTTTTGTAATGGCTTTAATGAAATTTTAGTTGAAAGAAAAGGAAAATTATTGTATCATAGATTTATTAACCTATTGGAGTAGATTTAATGAATAATAAGGAATTTGAAAGACTGCTTTTAACCGTTCAAAAGCCCGGTAGATATTCGGGCGGGGAAATAAACAGCGTTATTAAGGATAAAAATAAGGTGGACGTGCGTTTTGCGTTTTGCTTTCCCGATACTTACGAAATCGGTATGTCACACCTTGGTATGAAAATTTTATATTCGCAGTTTAACGCAAGGGAAGATATTTGGTGCGAGCGTGTTTTTGCGCCATGGCTTGATTTTGAAGAGGTTATGCGTGAAAATAATATTCCGCTTTTTGCCCTTGAAAGCCGCGACCCTATTAAAGATTTTGATTTTATCGGTTTTACGCTTCAGTACGAAATGTCTTACACAAATGTGCTTAATATGCTTGATTTGGCAGGTGTGCCCTTAAAAAGCGCCGACCGTAAGGATTTATCGCCCTTGGTGGTTGCAGGCGGTCCTTGCGTTTGTAACGCCGAACCCTTGGCCGATTTTGTAGATATTTTCTTTTTAGGCGAGGGTGAAGAGGTCGATTTAGAGGTTATTGACCTTTATAAAAAGCATAAAGCCTTTGGCAGCACTAAAACCGAATTTTTGAAGGAAGCAGCTCAAATTGAAGGTGTTTATGTGCCTTCGCTTTACGATGTTTCATATAATGCTGACGGTACCGTTAAGGCGGTTACTCCTAAGGGAAATGCCCCTGCAGTAATTAAAAAGCGTATTATTAAGGATTTAAACACTTGTCACTACCCCGAAAATTTTGTTGTACCCTTTATTCAAATTGTGCACGACCGTGCCGTGCAGGAAATTTTCCGCGGTTGTATTCGTGGCTGCCGTTTTTGTCAGGCAGGCTTTATTTACCGCCCTGTGCGTGAAAAATCAGCCGAGGTTATAAACCGTCAGGCAAATTGCCTTTGCGAGAATACTGGTTACGACGAAATTTCAATTTCATCGCTCAGCAGCAGTGACTATACCGAACTCGAGCCACTGTTAAATGAAATGCTTGACTGGACACAGCAAAACCACATAAGCCTTGCTTTGCCATCGCTTCGTATTGATAATTTTTCGGAAGAATTGCTTGAAAAAATCAGTCACATTCGTAAAAGCGGTTTAACCTTTGCGCCCGAAGCAGGTACACAGCGCCTTCGTGACGTTATAAACAAAAACGTTACCGAAGAAGAAATTTTGTCTACCTGTAAAATTGCCTTTGCGGGTGGACATACCTCTGTTAAGCTTTACTTTATGATGGGTCTTCCCACCGAAACGGATGAGGACTTAAAGGGAATTGCCGACTTGGGTCAAAAAATTGTGGATATGTATTATGCTATGCCAAATAGACCCAAGGGTAAGTCGGTTTCGGTATCCTTAAGTGTTGCGGTTTTTGTGCCAAAGCCCTTTACACCTTTTCAGTTTGAGCCGCAAATCAGTAAAGAGGAAATGGAAAGAAAGCAGGCATTCTTAAAATCCTGCATTACAACCCGCAAAATTGATTTGAGCATGCACGATTCTTCAACAAGCTTTTTGGAAGGCGCTTTTGCCAGAGGTGACCGCCGTTTAGGCGCTGTGCTTGAGGCCGCCTTTAAAAAAGGCTGTAAGTTTGATAGCTGGAGCGAATGCTTTGATTTAGAAAAATGGAACGAAGCGTTTAATGAGTGTAACCTCGACCCCGATTTTTATTCTTCCCGTCTTCGTGCTTATGATGAAATCAACCCTTGGGATCACCTTGATTATGCCGTTTCAAAGGGATTTTTAGTGCGCGAGCATCAAACCGCGCTAAATGAAAAAACCACACCCAACTGCCGTGAAAAATGCTCGGCTTGTGGGGCAAATTGCTATGGGGAGGGTGTCTGCTTTGAGAAGCGTTAGAATTTTTTACGAGAAAAAGGGCAGAATGAAGTTTGTTTCTCACCTTGATATGAACCGTTTTATGTCCCGCCTTATTGCAAAATCGAAAATTCCCGTTTGGTTTACCGAAGGCTTTAATCAGCATGCCTATATGAATTTTGCCGTGCCGCTTTCTCTCGGTTATGTGGGACTTTATGAAGTGGTTGATGTTAAAATCACCGATGACAGTTATTCACTTGAAAAGCTTGTGGAGGATTTAAACGCCGTTTCCACACCCGATATACACTTTGTAAAAGCAAGTGAAAGTGTTATGCACACAAAGGAAATTGCCTTTGCCGAATTTAAGCTTTCTTTTGACAGTATTGACACCCAAAAGGTTAATGACTTTTTTGCACAGCAGTCAATAATTACCAAAAAGAAAACCAAAAAGGGCGGTATTAAAGATATTGACATAGCACCCCTTATTAAAAAGGCAGAGCTTTGTGGCAATGAACTTACTTTAATTTTAACTGCAGGTAACGAAAACAATTTAAATCCTTCGCTTGTAATGGCTGCATTTTATGATTTTTGCGGTCGTGCCCCCGATTTTTACGATGTTACCCGTGTAATGATTTACGATAAGAATTTAAATAAATTTGAATAGCAAAAACGCGCCCAACAGGGCGCGTTTTTGTTTAAATTATAGATGATTAAATTGGGGTTTATAGGGCCGAAGGCCAATGCGTAATTTGTAATGCGTAATTCGTAATTACTGTACAAATTAAATTGTGTATCTGTAGGGGCGATTCACGAATCGCCCGCCTGTACATAGCTGTAATTTACGGACAATTCGTGAATTGTCCCTACAAGGTGTAACCAATTTGGCTAAGCGATAAACTACAATTTGAACCGGTAAACAAAAAAGTGTGGCGGAAAAACCGTCACGCTTTAATTTTATCTTCTTCTGCGGTTGGCAAGCGCCAAAAGCCTTAAAAGCTGTGCTAAAGACACCAAAAACGAGGTTACATAGGTCATAGCAGCTGCAAAAAGCACCTTTTTAGCACCCTTAACCTCATCCTCATTTGCTAAAATTCCAAATTCGGACAAGGCCGAAATTGCCCTGCGGGAAGCGTTAAATTCAACAGGCAGAGTAACAAGCTGAAACAAAAGCGCTAAAGCAAAAAATATGATGCCTAAATCAATCAAATAATAAAAGCTAAACAAAAAGCCAAACATAACAAGGGGAATTGCCAATTTTGAACCGATGTTGCAAACGGGGTAAATTGCGCCGCGAATTTTTATCGGCGCATAACCCAAAGCGTACTGCACAGCGTGACCTGCTTCGTGGGCGGCAACACCTGCGGCAGCAACCGTGCGGCTGTCATAAACCGCATCAGAAAGTCGTATAACGTTGGTCTTGGGGTCGAAATGGTCGGTTAAATTGCCTGACACACGTTCGATTTTGACACCGCTTACACCGTTGGCGTTAAGCACACGGCGGGCGGCTTCGGCACCGCTTATGTTACAAAGCACATTTGAATATTTTGAAAATGTGGTTTTAACCCTGATTTGCGCAATTGTCATAAGCAAAATTGCGGGTAAAACCAAAACTAAATAATAATAGTCCAAGCCATAGTAAAAAAGCATAATTTTCTCCTGAATTAAACATTAAAGCGGAAAAGAACAATGTCGCCATCTTTCATTATATATTCCTTGCCTTCACTTCTAACCAAGCCTTTTTCTTTGGCTGTAACCATATTACCATTACATTCCATAAATTCGGTAAAGTTAATAACCTCGGCACGAATAAAGCCGCGTTCAAAGTCGGTATGAATTTTACCTGCGGCCTGAGGCGCTTTAGTACCGACGGTAATTGTCCAGGCACGAACCTCATCCTTGCCGGCGGTAAGGTAGGAAATAAGACCTAAAAGAGCATAGCATTTTTGAATCATACGGTCAAGACCGCTGCGCTCGAGTCCAAGCTCCTCCAAAAACATTACCTTTTCTTCGTCAGAAAGACCCGAAATTTCGGCTTCAAGGGCGGCGCAAATGGGTAAAATTTCAGCCTTTTCGCTTTCAGCAATAGTTTTTACCGTTTGGTAATTTTTATTACTGTCAATTCCGTTTATGAAATCATCCTCGCTCATGTTGCAGGCGTAGATAACGGGCTTTGCCGATAAAAGCGCAGTTGTGTTAATAATTTCCTGTTCGCTTTCGTCAGTAATTTCAATGCTTCTTGCAGGCTGTCCGTTTTCCAAATGCTCTAAAAGGCGCTTTAAAAAGTCAACCTCGCCCTGCATTTTTTTGTCACCCTTTAAAGCCTTTGTGGCTTTATCTAAACGGCGGGTAACCATTTCTATATCGGAAAAAACAAGCTCTAAATTAATGGTTTCAATGTCGCGCGCGGGGTTGACAGATCCTTCAACGTGAATAATATCATCGCTTTCAAAGCAACGAACAACGTGAACAATGGCATCAACCTCACGAATGTTTGAAAGAAATTTGTTGCCAAGGCCCTCACCCTTTGAAGCGCCCTTTACAAGACCCGCAATGTCAACAAATTCAATAACAGCGGGGGTGAATTTGTTAGGTTTATAAATTTCGGCCAATTTTTCAAGACGTTCATCGGGCACGCTAACCATACCAACGTTTGGCTCAATAGTGCAGAAGGGGTAGTTGGCTGATTGCGCACCTGCGTTTGTAATTGCATTAAAAAGTGTTGATTTACCAACGTTTGGCAAACCTACCATACCTAGTTTCATTTTTTACTTCTCCTTTATTGTTAAAACTAAATGTATTTCAAATAAATATTTCACTAAATTTTAATTATATCACAAACGATACTTTTGTACAAGTAATTAAATATTGTTTTTGTTTGTTTTGAATGTTCAAATGCATAAAAACAGAAAGACGGCTTTTTTAATGTAACTTATACTTTATTGCGGTTGACATATTAAGGGTGTAAAAAAATCTCATTTTACAAATTATCACCATTATTCCTTTTTCTGAATTCCTTCGGGGTGACACCGTATTTTCTTTTAAATAAGCATTTTAAAAAATATTCCAAACGACCTTTCTTACGATAAAAGGTTAGAATATGTACAGGGAATATTGAAAATTATCGGAAATGCCAATATAAGTATGAGCGCGCCTGAAATTGTGCTTGATAAATTGCTTATAAAACAAATTTTAAAGCTTAATAATAAGGCCAAAATCAATGTTATTGTACGCGGTAAGCCTGTACTTAATGATTGCACAATGAATGATGCCGAGCAGGTGGGATTGGATAAATTGGTAACAGTAACACATAACGGTACTTCGGTTGCGGGAACGGCTTTGAATAAAATTTCAAATGATGCGAAAATTTTAATCGATAGTGCGGATTTAATAATATCAAAAGGGCAGGGGGAAATTTTGAAACCCTGCACCACTGCGGAAAAAATATTTATTATTTATTTTTGTGCAAGTGTGATATGTTCGCCAAGCGTTTTGGTGTAGAAAAAATTTACAGGTATTTTTATAAACGATATAATTGACCTTTCGGTATAAAAACGGAAGCATACAAAAAAATTAAACTCGGCTAAAGCGCGATTAAATCGCATTTTGGCCGAGTTTTTACTATACTATTTTAAATTTCTATCCACTCATCTAAGGCGGATTTAGCCTTAACCGCTGATACAAGAATTTTATTTACTTCCAAGGTTTCCTGTGTGTTAAAGCTTGGCATCTTTTCTTCAAAGAATTTAATAATATCCTTTATTAAAATGTAGAAGAAGTCGGATGTAATATTTTTGTGAAGGGCGTCGCTTGTATCGTCGGGAGAAAGAGTAATTACAAATGGGGCACCGCCTTTGACAAAGTGCATACCTGCCATGCGGTTATCGGTGTATTTTATTGTGAAAAAATACTGTGATTGGCTAATTGCCTGCGCTTTAATGCATTTTGCACCAATACCAAGTTTTTTGACAACCATTTCTGCTTGATGGATTATATATTCTTCTAAATTTGAACCGCCGCCCAAGGTTGTAATTGCGGTACATTCTTTTATGAAATCTAATTCGGTTGCGTAGCGAAGTGCTGAAGTGCTGAAGAAAGGGGTGCCGTATTTTTCGGCAATTGCAAATATTTCGTTTGCGCTTTCCTTCGTGTCGGCAAAGGGCTTGTCTATATAAGTTGGCTTTTTGAAGGGTAAGACCTTTTTTGCATATTCTAAATGTTTTTCAGGGTTAGAGGGTGACAAAATTACTATTGTATCGCATTTTTCACAAAGCTCTTCAATAGATTCACAACGAATTGTGCCCATATTTTTGCACCATTCATCAGTACTAACGCCATCTACAGGTGAAATATCTTTTTCTGCCCAAGCATATTTAACCTGATAATCGGTTGCGAGCTCAGAATTTGCTTGTTTTATCCACGCAGGATAATTGTTTGCATGCCACTCGCTTAAGTAATAATCAACAAAACCTATAGTTTTCATAATTAAAACACAACTTCTCCCTTCTTCTCAGATGATGCATAAAGTGCATCAAGAAGCTTCGCGCTTTCAAGAATGTTGTCAATATGGTTGCGGTTCTTTTCACCTGTGGTGATAGATTCAATAAATGCCTCATCTTCGCAAAGGTACATATCAGGAATGTCATATTCGGGGTTAATGGTTTCAAGTGTGGAACCGTCATATAGTTCAAATTTTCCGCAATATGTAAGGCGTGCGCCGCACTTGTCGCCAAGAAAATCTATAAACATTTCATCTTTATCAATGTTTTGTGCCCAAGCACCGTTAAACGAAATGCTTGCCTTGTCAGTGCGAATGTATCCGCTGATAAAGTCATCAACATCGTTAGTGCCGTTTTTAATATCAGCAGTATCTTCGGCCCACATAAACTTGTATTTATAAGATGACATATCCTTTGCCATTTCACAGTAAGCATCACAGGTTACATTGTTTAGCTTTGCACCGCCTAAAATGTATAAAATCAAGTCAAGGAAGTGTATACCCCAGTCAATAAGTACGCCGCCGCCTGACTGTTCTTTAGTGGTAAATGCACCGCCAAGACCCGGGATTGAACGGAAGGAACGGAAGGAGCAGTAAACATGGTAAATATTACCGAATTTACCTTCGCGGTTCATTTGTTCTAACATTTCAACCGATTTTTGATATCTGTTGCAAACACCAATATTTAAAATTTTGTTTTGCTTATTTGCTTCTTCAGCCATTTTGCAGGAAAGCTCGTAATTAACAGTAATAGGCTTTTCGCAAAAAACATGCTTACCGGCACGCAAAGCATCCATAGTTATGGTATAGTGAGCGTAGTTGGGTGTTAAAATAAAAATTGCATCAACCTCGGGGTCGTTAATTGCAATCTTATAATCTTCTATAACAGATTCAATAATGGGGAATTCATCCATCATTTTTTTTGCTTTCTCTAAAATGATGTCGCAGGCATATTTTACGCGAATATTATCCATTTTTGAAAAGGCGGGCATATGTGCATTATGAGCAATTCTTCCGCAGCCAATTACTGCAATAATCTTTTTCTTCATAGGAATACCTCCAAATAGCTTTGTAAATATATTATATAATCCGTTTGCAAAAAATTAAATGTCTTTTTTTTATCTAAAATTTAGCATTTTTTTAGATTTTAGCTAAAAAGCAAGTTTTTAGTGGCTGATTTTTATACATTTTATTTACATTGCTAAATATATGGTGTATAATCGTTTGTGGTGATAATATGGAAAATGAAATTAATTTGGTTCGAAAATTTCATATAGAAAAATATTATGTTGAAAACCCACTGCAGCTTGGCAATATACAGCTTTTTCAAATCGGCAGGACACATTGCAAGAACGATTCTTTTATTGAAACTCATATTCATAGAAATTGGTTTGAACTGACACAAATTTTTGACGGCAAGGGTTATATATATACAAATGGTGTTTGCGTGCCCATTAAAGAGGGGGAAATTTATGTTTCCTTCCCGGGTGATATACATGCAATTGATACCGATAAAAACGACCCGTTAAAGTATAATTTTCTTTCCTTTTGGCCCAATGACGAAAAATTGCTGTCTAAGCTGGACGAAATAATGTTTTATAACAGTGACCCAACAAAAAGAATCTTTACTAATAAGGATATAGAATATTTAATAGGAAACAGCATATCGGAAACATTGTTTAATGATGATTATTCTGATGATATACTTATTTGCACGCTTAATCAGATAACAAGGTATTTGATAAGGGATTTTGAAAACAAATACGACAAACCTAAGCTAAATGTTGATTCTTCACAGGAACTTTGCTATCAGATTATGAATTACATTAGCACACATATTTATGCTATTGATAATCTCAGGTCGCTTTCCGAATATTTTGGTTATAGCTATAGTTATATTTCGGATGTTTTTCGTAAAACCACAGGTGAAACGCTAATGCAATATTATACTTTAAGGCGGTTGGATGTTTCGGCGATGCTTATAAAGGAAAACAGACTATCAATAGGAGAAATTTCTGAGCTTTTAAAGTATTCTTCAATATATACATTCAGCAGGGCATTTAAAAACAAATTTGGCAAAAGTCCAACTGATTATCGTAAAAGTATAGAAACCGAAAGTGCATATATGGAAAAACCAACACAATAATGTGTTGGTTTTTTTGCGCCTAAAATTCAATTTCCAGTCCGTCATATGTCATAATAAAGCCTTCATCCTCATATATTTTATGATTATTATATAAAACATTTGATGCGTTGTGTGAAAAATGGTTACAGCAAAGCTTGGTGTGCTTATCGATTATGCCATATTTTTGCATCTTTTCACAAATTGTTTTAATGTTTCCAAGGGACAAGTGCGTACCATGGTTAACATCAGGCCATGTACCGCAGCAGCAATCAAAGGAAATTAAATCAAAATAAGGCTTTTCATTATATAAATAGTCTTCGGTTTCTTTGCAAAACAGCCCTGTATCGTGTGCATAAAGCATTTGCTTTGTACCATCGCTAATTATGTAAATAAAGGGAGTTTTTGTGTTGTGCGTTGCTTTAAGCGGTGTTACCGAATAACTTGCAATTGTATATGTTTTAAAGGGTTCAAGCGTTATAAAATCAGCAGTACCGAATGTTTTTTCTATAAACGGTTTCGCAAGAAGCGCTACATCATCACTGCCGTAAAAATAGAATTTTTCGGTGTTTTCAGATATACCTGAAAACATTTTTGCAAGCATTGCAATGTCCTGCGGGTAAAAGTGGTCGTCGTGTGAATGGGTTATTAAGTAATGCTTCACTTGACTTAGTTGTATATTGTGTTGCAGTGAATGCGCATAGGTTTCGGCAGGAAAATCTATCATCAGTTTTCCGTCAACTATGGTTTGAGAACGGGTTCTAAGCTCTTTTCCGCCTGTTTTTCGGGCTTCTAAACAGGTGTTGCAACGGCAAAATAAAGCAGGGATTCCTTCTGCTGCGGCAGTGCCAAGGAATTTTATTATCATAAAAACACCTCGCAATAATGGTTTAAAAAAGACAAAAATGCACAATTGAAAAGTGCGCAACGTTAGCAAAACCCCATTTTTAAAAAAACGAAATGACAAAAAATAAGAATCGCTAAAGCGGCAAAATTACTAAAAGAAATTGGTATAATTGTAACATATATATATTATTTCGCCGAAAAATGAAGAATTTACAAAAAATTCATTTACTGTAAATAAACGGAAGAGTTCAAAAATCAAGAATGAAATTTATTGCAAGAAATGATAAAATATAATCCAATATATGATAAAGACAAAATTAGGTATTGGCTGTATAATTTATTTGTGGTCACTGGGCGAATTTTGAAAATATGCTTTGTAAGCGCGTGAAAATGTGTGAATGGAAGAATAACCAAGCAATTCTGCAACTGTAGTTACCGGTACATTTTCCTTTAAATGCGAATGCGCGGTTTCCATTCTCAAGCTGAGAAAATATTCTTTTAAGTTTTTTCCGGTTGTGTCTGAGAAAAAGTGCGAAAGGTGTGAATAGCTGTACCCAAGCTCAGTAGGCATTTTTTTAAGCGCGTTTATGTCATAAACGTTACTTTTTAAGTAACCCATTATTTGAAACAGCATGTTTTCCTTAGGTATACTTTTTTTGATTTTTGGTGTATTTTTTTGAAGGTATCCGTTTAATATTACCGAAAGGATATAGTTAAGACTGCAAGCGGCTATATGCTTGGAAAGCTGAGGATTTTCCTGATTATAAAGTGTAAAAAGTGTGTGCTCAAAAGCTGATCGCAATTCCCACGAATCGTTTATAATCGGACTTTCACTTTGGCTAACCTTTTTGCGAATTTCCTGCACCAGCTTGTAAAGCGGATTTTCAGGGTGTACATCATACCCAATGCAATAAAAACGCAAGGTTCCGCCCTTGTTGTTAAAAATTTGGTGCATATCCTCTTTGCAACAAAGATGAATTTGACCGCTTGAGATTTCGTAGGTTTTGCCATTGTGTAAGATGGTACCCTGCCCACCGTAAACATAGGTGATTTCATCACACCATTGGCGGTGCTGCGGCGGTATGGCAGATGAGTGATTATATTGCACATCTGAATATTGCAACAAATCTATGCTGTTAAAACTGGAAAGCTCATAAAGCTTTTCAAAGTGGAATTCGGTTAAAGATTCAATTAGCTTATTTGAAGGAAGTTTAGTTATCATTTTGGGCACCTCAAAAGTTTTTGGGAATCTCAAGTGAATTATATGACAAAGAAAAAATAATTGCAATGGTTATTTTAGGTTAGTGGTAAAATCGGCCAATGTAAAGTTGACCTTTTTATAAATTGTTGGAGGTAAGAATATGTTTAAAAGATTAGTTTGTATTTTTACAGCGCTGGTTATGGTAGCTTGCTGCTTTTCGGCATGCGGCAAATCCGGCGGCGGTTCGGGTTCGGGGAACAGGGCAAACACCAGCTTGCCTGAGCTTGAAATTAAATCGGATACAGTAAAGTGGCTTTGCTGGGATTCACAAGAAGTGCTTGACGACCCTACTACTGCTTTAGGCTTTATAAATAAGCAATTGCAGGAAAAATACGGCTGCAGGGTAGAGGTTGTAAGAACTACTTATCAGGAGCTTACTAGCAAGGCTATTCAGCTTATACTTTCTGACCAGGCGCCTGATATGGTTTTCTTTAAGATGGCTGATTTTCCCAACTTTATATTGAACGGCTTGGTTGATGATGTTTCAAAGCACATTGACACCTCTGATCCTTTTTGGGATTATTTAGATGAAAATCCCCTAAAGTACCGCGGAGTAAATTATAACTGCTATGTAAGAACTACATCGGCAGGTCGTACATACTATAATCGCAAGATGTTTGAAAATGCCGGTTTAGAAACACCTTACGAGCTTTTCAAAAAGGATCAGTGGACTTGGAGCAAATTTCTTGAATTATCCAAGGAATTAACTCAGGACACTAACCGTGACGGTACGGTCGATATTTACGGCGGTACGGTAACCGCAATTGATGCTTATATGTCCTGCGGTGAGGATTTCGTAAAAGTAAATCAAGACGGCACCTTTGAAAACAATATTCGCAGTCCCCAAATTGCAAAGTTTATGGACGTGCTTTTCAATATCAACAAGCTTGGTTGCTCCGGCGGTGATATTTGGAAGGGCAATTGTGCAATGCTTGTTGATTCCAGCTGGCAGGTTTCTTCTTATGTTGATAAGTTTACAGACGGTGTTATAGGCGTCGCTCCTGCACCTAAGATGGACGGTGCAGATAAGTGGTATACACTTGCAAACTATTCGGGCTTATGGCTTTCAAAGGGCGCTAAAAATCCGGGAGGCGCACTTGCGTGGGCTGCCGTAAGCAGATGGCTTCAGGATACTGAGGACGGACGAAAGGTTTATCAGGAGTATAAAGACCTTTATGATTATCCCGCTGATGTTGAAGAGGTTACCGAATGGTGTGAAAGCGGCAAAAATCAAACCGCAGTTTTAGGCCGTGTTGCAGGTGTGGGGAATTTTGGTCAAACAGAAATATTTACAATGTTTAACAGCACTGTTGACTGGGGCACACCGTGGTCAACCAATGTTGAAACAACATACCCCATTTTGCAGGCACAAATTGATTCTATCAACAAAAAGCTTGCCACAGAAAACGAATATTAAAACAGTCTTGTAAATCTCGGAAAGGAGGATATGCGTGAAATTTTACCGTTTGTGCCAAAAGGCTTTTGCAATTACTTTGGCGTTTGCTATAGTAGCCACAATGAATGTCGCCGCTGAAAATGCATTAACTGCGACAGATGGTATGGCTGAAGCATCGGGAAAATTGTCTTACGATGCTTACAGCAAGGCTTACAGCAGTACGCCACGCCCTGATAATCAAATTGAACTTGACTACAGCAACGCTTATATTTCTGAAGAAGCAGTAGCCAAGATTGCTGATTATGAAAATAAAAGTAATTGCATTGTTTGGGAAAATGGCGAAGGCGAGGTTACCTTTAAATTTAATGTTCCAAATGACAGTCTTTATTGCATAAAGCTTCAATATTTTTCGGTTGAAGGCAAGGGAGCAACTCTTGAATATGCCCTGGCTATTGACGGTGAAATTCCATTTAATCAGTGCGCAAGCATATCCTTTCCCCGAATTTATGAATATGAAAATGAAGAATTTTTATACGACAACAATAATAACCAAATAAGACCTGAGCATATTTCTGTTCCGCAGTGGATGGAATATTCAGTTCAGGATGATGAGGGTATTTATTGTGAGCCCTATGCATTTTATCTGACGGCGGGCGAGCATACAATTACGCTTAAAGCACTAAGAGACCCTATAGTTATTGGCAAGTTAGTGCTTTATAATCCCGAAGAATTGCTTACATATGAGCAATATATGAGTGAGAATTCAAACAAATCTGGCAAGGGCGAGCTTATAGTTTTTGAGGCTGAAAAGCCGTTTTCAAAAACATCACAAATGCTTTATCCTAATGCTGACAGGTCGGACCCCGCCACAACACCTTCGCATCCGATAAAAACCCGTCTTAATAATATCGGCGGTGGCAATTGGGACAACCGAATTGAAGAAATTACTTGGGAATTTGATGTGGAAAAAGACGGCTTTTATAAGCTTGGCTTTCGTTATAAGCAAAATTTTTTGCGTGGGTTATCAACCTATCGTGAGGTTAAAATAGACGGCGAAATTCCTTATAAAGAGCTTTCAGCTGTTGCTTTTCCGTACACTTCCTCTTGGAAGGCCAAGGATACGGGAGAATATACCGTTTGGCTTTCTAATGGCAGGCATACATTAACGCTTGTGCCTACACTCAGTGTTCTTTCGGATATTGTGCTTCGAACAAATGAATGTGTTGACACACTTAATAACGATTATTCAAAAATAGTTTCCATAACGGGTACAACACCTGATATGTGGCGAAATTACTATTTGCACGAATCAATACCCGAATTAAAGGATGACTTTAAGTCGGTTTATAAGGAATTGTCAAGCATTTCTGACGATATGTATAAGCTTACCGGAACAAAGGGCTCGGAAGCATCACTTATAGACCGTATTTGCAAGCAGCTTAAAAAGTTTATAAAAAGTCAGGATGCGATTTCAGAACAGCTTGAAAGCTTCAGGTCGAATCTATCCTCTCTTTCTTCCTGGTCACTTAATTTACAGTCACAGGCGCTTTCGCTCGATAAGCTTTATTTAGTGCCCGAAAATGAAGCTATGCCCGAAACCAAGGCTTCTTTTTTGGAAAAGATGGTCTTTCATATCAAGGCCTTTTTTGGCGCTTTTTTGGAGGATTATTCCACAGTTGGTAATACTTACGATTCTAAGGACGGAACAGTAATAACGGTTTGGTCGGCTGCGGGTAGAGACCAGGCGGACATTATAAAGGAAATGATTGATTCCGAATTTGTAACCCAAAGTGATGTAAGGGTTAATTTGCAGTTGGTACAGGGAACATTGGAAACTGCTGTGCTTTCAGGTAGAGGACCCGATGTTTCCTTGGGTGGTTTAAGTCCTGTTTCGTTGGCACTAAGAAATGCGGTGGTGCCGCTTGATGAATTTTCGGATTTTGAATCTGTAGTAGGTAATTATCCCGACACTATTTTAGATGCTTTTTCAATAAAAGGGCATTGTTATGCATTACCTGAAACCGTGAATTTTGATATGATGTTCTATCGCACGGATATTTTTGATAATTTAGGCTTAGCACCCCCGAAAACCTGGGATGAAATGTATGATGTTGCAGAGGTTTTGCAAAGAAACAATATGAACATAGGCCTTCCTGCTGATATGTTCAGCGTTTTGGTACTGCAAATGGGCGGCAAAATTTATAACGATAGCTTAACCTCTACAGAGCTTACATCATCGGTTGCAAATAAAGCCTTTGAAATGTGGACTGATTTTTACAGTCAATACGGCGCACCTATTGTAAAGGACGATTATAACCGTTTCAGAACGGGTGAATTGCCGCTGACAATAATCACTTACGATTTTTATTACAAGCTTCAGGCTTCTGCGCCTGAAATTAGGAATTTGTGGAAAATGACACAAATTCCTTCTGTAGAAGAAGGAAACAACACCGCGATAATCACTTCCACCTGCGCATGTATCTTGAGTAAGGCGCAAAACAAAAAGGCCGCTTGGGAATTCCTAAAGTGGTGGAGCAGTGGTCAAACTCAAAGCATTTACAGCAGAAAGCTGGAGTCGGTGTTTGGCATTGCGGGCAGATATTCTCCCGCAAATAAGGATGCATATATGCAGGTTGCGTGGTCGGGCGAGGAGCTGAATGCTCTCACAAAGCAGCGCGACAAATCAATTTCACTGGCAACGGTGCCGGGTGAATATTATGTTTCCCGTAATATTACAAATGCCTTTGAATCGGTTTTATATAACGGTAAAAATCCAAGAGAGGCACTAAAGTATTGGATGCGACAAACCGATAATGAAATAGCAAGGCGTTGTGAGGAATTTGGTATAGGAGATGAGTAATTTGAAACGAAATAAGGCGCAGGAATATTCGTTAGCTTCAAGAATAAAGCGCAATTGGCAGTCTTATGTTTTACTTACTCCATATACAATTTGCTTTTTCCTTTTTACTCTTTTGCCGCTTGTTGTTGCGGTGGTTTTAAGCTTTACTTATTTTAATATGCTTACGCCACCTAAATTTATTGGTTGGCAAAACTATTTAAGAATGTTTACCGATGACGATATTTTTATTAAATCAATAAAAAATACCCTCATCGTTGCATTTGTGACGGGTCCTGCAAGCTATTTGCTGTGTTATATTTTCGCATGGCTTATAAATGATTTGCCAAAGCCCGTAAGAACCTTTACAACGGTTGTGTTTTATGCACCGGTGCTTTCGGGTCAGGCAAGTGTTATTTGGGACTATTTGTTCAGCAGTGACTCGTACGGTTTTATAAATAACGTCCTCATAAGCTTTGGCGTTATAAGTTCTCCAATTGCATGGTCTACCGATACGGACTATGCAATGCTGGTTATGATAATTAAAATATTTTGGGCAAGCTTAGGTACGGGATTTTTGTCCTTCTTGGCTGGTTTTAAATGCGTTGATTCATCCTTGTTTGAAGCAGGTATGATTGATGGTATTGAAAACAGATTGCAAGAGGCATGGTATATCACTTTGCCAAGTATGAAGCCACAGCTTGTGTTCGGTGCAGTTATGCAAATAGTGACTTCGTTTACCATTTTAGGCTCTTCAAATGCACAGTATGCAACACAAACTTTATTGTCACATATTGTTGACGTCAGCAATGTTAGGTATGAAATGGGTTATGGTTGTGCATTGGCAACCGTGTTGTTCCTGTTTATGTATTTTGCCAAAAAGCTTATTATGATGCTTCTTGAGCGTGTTGGCACTTAAAGGAGATGCACTATTGAAACGAAAAAATAAGGAAATAAATTCTAACAAAAAAATTCGTCATATGCGTGCATCTGCAGGCGCCAAAAAACAAATTCGTTCGCTTGGCGGCAATATTTTGGTTGGTGTTATTCTTGCGCTTGTCGGTTCGTTTTTGGCGCTACCACTTGTTTATGCGGTTATAACGGCACTTAAGCCAATTGACGAATTGTTTATTTTTCCGCCAAGGTTTTTTGTTAGAAATCCCACATTAGATAATTTTGTGGATTTGATAGATTTGTGTGCTAACGGCAGGGTGCCGTTTACTAAATATTTGTTTAACAGTATATTCATTTCGGTTTGCTATACGGTGCTTCAGGTGTTATTTTCATCAGCAGCTGCTTACCCGCTTGCCAAAATTGATTTTCCGGGCCGAGCATTATACTTTAAGGTTATAGTAACATCGTTGCTGTTCACTACAACCGTAACACAATTGCCCATATATATTATTCTTTCTGAAATGGAACTTATTGATAGCTATTGGGCTATGATTTTACCGCCACTTGGTGGCACAATGTCTGTTTTTTTGATGAAGCAGTTTATGGAACAAATTCCGCAAGCGATAATTGAAGCGGCAAGAATTGACGGATGTAATGAATTTAAGGTGTTTTTTAATATCATTATTCCAAATGTTAAGCCCGCTTGGCTAACACTAATTATTTTTGCATTTCAGGCAATTTGGAATGCGCAAAGCGGTATATTAATTTTCCGCGAGGATTTGCGTCCGCTGCCTACAATGATTGGCCAAATAGTTACAGGTAACGGCATTGCAAGAGCAGGTGCGGGTTCTGCCGCAACTGTGTTTTTAATGGTGCCGCCAATTGTTTTGTTTATATTTACACAAAGCGGCGTAATGGAAACAATGGCCAGTGCTGCGATTAAGGAGTAGTGAAAGGTGAAACGGTTTTTAATTATTCTACTTTCATTGATAATGATCTTAGGCACTATGTCCGTATCAGCTGAAACATATACATACGATTATTGGGGTAATACCGTTTCCACACCCGACGGCTATAGGGTAGCAGCAACTTATTTTGGTGATGATTTTGGAATAGGTGCCATGAAAAATCCAACCGATGTTTTTGTAGCGGCGGATGGGTTAGTGTATATTTGCGATTCGGGTAATAACCGTGTAATTTGTCTTGATGAAAAATATAGGCTTATAAAGGTTGTAACACAGCTTAACGACGGCAAAAATGCTTTAAAATTACAAACACCCGAAGGCATTTTTGTTGATGAAACCGGCAATATGTACATTTGTCTTAAGGAAATGGGACTTGTTGTCAAGGCGGACAGTAACGGGAATGTGGTTTCTAAATATGAACGTCCCGAAAGTGATTTGCTGCAGGATACATTCGAGTTCAAGCCGTCTCGAGTGCTTGTTAGCGATAGCGGTACTGTGTTTGTTATGGTAAAGGGCTTTTATTTGGGCGCAATTGTATATAAGCAAAGCGGTGAATTTTTAACCTTTTTCGGCAGTAACGAGGTTAAGGTTACCGCTAAAATGGTTGCAAATCGCCTGTTCCGTAAGCTTATGACCGAGGAACAAAAAAGCAAACTTTCCAGATATGTGCCCGTTCAGTATGACGGGTTTGATATTGATAAAAACAATTTTGTTTTTACCTGCACCTCAAATGCTCTTTCACAGGAAATAAGAAAAATTAACACATTGGGTGATAACGTTCTTTCTGAAAAGGGTAATATGGGCGATTTGCAAAGCGCATTTATTTTGGGCAGGGTAGAGGATACGGCGTTTGTTGATATCTGTGTGGATGCTAACGGTTTTATATCGGCGGTTGACTCTACCCGTGGCAGAATTTTTCAGTACGATAAGGACGGCACCCTAATTACCATTTGCGGCGGTAAGGGCGACGGTACGGGTTTATTTGCTTCCCCCTGCGCTATTGATGAACAAGGCGACGATCTGCTTGTTATTGATAATGAACGCGCAAGCCTAACTGTTTTAAAGCCTACCGAATACGGCGCCTTATTGCGTGAGGGGACAGTCTTGTTTAACAAGGGTCTTTATGCTCAGTCACGCGATATTTGGAAATCGGTTTTAGATAAAAATGCTAACTGTGAGCTGGCATATAACGGTATAGGAAAAGCTGAATTCGCTGACGAAAATTATTTTGAAGCGATGCGTTGCTTCAAGCTTGCGAATAACCGCGAGGAATATTCCGAAAGCTTTAAGCAGTACCGCAACATTAAAATTAAACAGGTTTTTCCTTATGTAATTACAGCAATCGTTATTGTAGCTGTTATTTTGTTCGCGCTTTCACGCTTAAGGGCAAGGTTTGGTAAAAGCAATAAGGCCAATAGAATACCAAAGGATATTAAGGCTTTTTTCAGGGTTTTAAGTCACCCTTCTGATGAAATTGGTGAGATTAAGTATAAAAAAGAGTGGAATTTCTACCTTTCTAGCGGTTTATTAGCATTATGGTTTGTTGCAATGCTGTTTAAAAACAGACTGACTGCTTTCATATTTAATTATAACGACCCCGAAAAATTTAATGTTTTGGTAATTTTAATTGCTACAATTGGCTTGTTCTTGCTTTTTGTGGCTATAAATTGGGCAGTTACAACATTGCTTGCCGGCAAAGGTAAAATGAAGGAAATTTACTGCTCGGCGGCTTATGCATTGTTCCCGTACACAGTGTCGGTATTTTTATCGGTGTTTTTAAGCCATTTCACCGTTGCAGATGAGGCTGCTTTTCTTACAATTATTGAAGCCTTTGGTCTTATTTGGACATTGTTTGTTTTAGTTTCCGTTTTGAAGGAAATTCACGAATATACATACGGTAAGGTGTTTAAATCTTTAATACTTACCGTTTTGGGAATGGCGTTTGTTATATTTATATGCATGTTGTTCATTTCGTTAATTGAACAATTAATTTCTTTTATCGGTTCAATATTTAATGAGCTTATGTATCGAAGATAAGGAGGGTTCGGTTTTGCTGAATAATTATAAAAAAATATTCTCAGTTATTTTGGCCGTATTTATCGGTTTGTCAGCTTTATTTCCGTTTAATATTGCAGCAAAATCGACTGATGCAGTAAAGCCGTTGTTAAGTGAAGCTAATATAGATGGCGGGTACGAATTTATTGCTGAAAATGATAAATTTTCGTTATTTGCCAATAAAGTAAGCGGTCAATTCTTTGTGGCGGATAAAGCCACAAAGGTTCGTTGGTACAGCAATCCTGCCATTAACGAAGATGATACAACCTCGGCTGTTTTTAAAATGGAGCAAAGCTCGTTGTTACTTATAAACAGCTATGATGAGACTTCAAATATTCTTACAAAAAGCAGCTCGGAAGCGGCATCTGTAAGAAAGAATGGCACAACCTTTAGAAAAATTAAAAACGGCTTTGAAATTGTTTATAATTTTTCTTCTTTAAATATTGAAATACCTTTGCAAATTACACTTAATCAAAATGGCTTTAGTGCGCGTGTTTTGGTTGAAAAAATTAAAGAAAATTCAGACTTGTTCGATTTGTCGGTTTTGCCGTATTTTTCGGCAGGTTATCCCGACGAAGAAGGCTATATTTTGTTGCCTGACGGGTCAGGCAGTTTAATGCATTTTAACAATCATCGTACAACCGCTGCTGATTACCGTGTGCAAATATACGGCCGCGACGCATTAAGCTCGGCCGTAACCAAACCACAGGAAAGTAAAAATGCGAATATGCCTGTTTTTGGCTTTAAAAACCAGAATGGTATTGCCTTGGCAATTATTGAAAAGGGTGCGGCACAGGCTGCAATAAATGCCGTTCCTAATGAAAAAAATACCCCATATGCAATTGCTTATCCCGAATTTTCTTTGCGTGGTACCGACACGGTTGTTTTGGGTGAAAATACAGGAAGCGCGCAAAGCTATTTAATGTATCAAGAGGATGATATTTCAATTGACGGAATTGATATTCGCTATGTTTTAGTGGCTGATGATAAGGCGGACTATAACACTATGGCTAAGGTATACCGCGAATATCTTGAAAATAAATACGGTCTTGAATACAGAAATAATATAAAACCGACTGTTTGCCTTGAATTCTACGGCGCAGTAAAGAAAAAGAAAAGCTTTCTTGGAATACCCTACACTGCCACACAAAAGCTGTCCGAAATATCTGATATTTCAAAAATAGTTGACAGCCTTAATGATGATGGTGTAAGTGATATTCAGTTAATACTGCAGGAATGGACAAAGCAGCAATTGGCCAAAAAGGCTGATTCCAAGCTATCACTTATTGGTGGCTTAGGAAGCAAAAAGGAATTTAGCGCCCTTATAAATCAAATTAAAAAGCAGGGCGGTATGTGTTATCCGTCGGTTATTTTCCAGTCGGCTGCTAAGTCGGGCAGCGGTTATTCGGTATACCGTGATACAATACGCAATTTATCTAATATGCCGGCGGGTAATTATACCTTTAAGCGCAATACACTTATAAAGGATATGAACTCACCCAAAAGGTATTTCTTGAGGGTTTCAACACAAAAATCACTTTTATCCAAGATTGTTAAAAAGAGTGATAAATACGGTATTGAAGGGTTGATGTTAAATTCGTTGGGAATTTATACTGACTATGCAAAGCAAACCGTTTCACGAACAGCCTCTATGAATCAGCTTTCTAGCGTAATCGGTGATGTAAGCGGGTCAAAAAAAATAGCTGCCGTAAACCCTGCGGATTACATTTTATCTTCAGTTAATTTTGCTGTTAATGTTCCCACAAAGTCAAACGGCTACAGCGTTACCGACACAAGCGTGCCCTTTTATCAGTTAGTGATATCAGGCTTATTCGCTTATTGTGCTGAACCAATAAACCTTCAGGGTGACACTAAGCAGTATTTGCTTGAAAGCCTGGAAACCGGAAGTATGCTTCATTATAGCTTTATAACTGAGGATAACACCCTAATTAACGGTACCGATTTGGACTGGTTATACGGTGCCGATTTTGAAAACAACAAAGATGCTTTAATCAGCAATTTTGAAGTTATAAGGCAGTTATATGCCGCAACAAAGGGTAGCCGAATGATAAAACACAACATAATCGAAAATGGCGTTGCTTGCACCACTTACGAAAACGGTGCAAAGGTTTATGTTAACTATACTGATTCTGCTTTTGAAAATGAAGGCCTGGGTATAAGTATAGCTTCAATGGGATATTTGATTTGTGAAGCGGAGGGAAGCGTCAATGAATAATAAAAAACAAGGCCTTTCCTACAAAAATAAGCGTGCTTTGGCGGGTTTGTTGTTTACGCTTCCGTGGATAATAGGTTTTTTGGCATTTTTCTTCAGACCTTTAGCAGAGCTTTTTATGTACTCGGTTTCTACGTTAAGGGTCGAAATTGGGCACCTTGATATGAAATTTACGGGATTCGAGCATTATAAAAACATTTTCATATCTG
This sequence comes from Oscillospiraceae bacterium, assembly GCA_015066005.1. Classification (GTDB taxonomy): domain Bacteria; phylum Bacillota; class Clostridia; order Oscillospirales; family Acutalibacteraceae; genus UBA737. The sequence continues at coordinate 50,149 of SVPF01000001.1, read as the reverse complement.
ATGAAAAGTTTTTACCCATGCTTTATACGCAGTTAACCGAAATGCTGTACCGAATTCCTGTAATTATAGCCTTTAGCTTGTTTATTGCTATTTTGCTTAACAACAGGTTTCACGGAAGAACGATTGTACGTGCAATATTTTTTATTCCTGTTATCGCGGGATCGGGCGGTATTGTTATGAGCATTATGAACGGCGATGTAATGTCCGAATCGATAATGTCGGGCGGTCGTACAGGTATGCTGTTTCAATCTTTTTCCTTTCAGCAGGTTTTACTTGAATCGGGCGTGTCAAATGAGGTAATTGACATTTATATGGGTATTGTAAGTGGGATTTTTGAGCTTACATGGCAGTCGGGCTTACAAATTGTGCTGTTCATTGCTGCCTTACAAAACATTTCTCCTCAGCTTTACGAGGCGGCCCGTGTCGAAGGTGCTACCGCTTGGGAAGGCTTTTGGAATATTACCTTTCCACTTATAACACCAATTTTGATAGTTAATCTTATTTATACAATAATAGATTTTCTTTCCGACTATTCGAACAATGTTATTCAATATATTATGACGCTTATCGGTCAGTTTGAATACTCATACAGCTCGGCTATTTCGTTTATTTATTTTCTTGTGGTTTTAATAGTCGTTTCGGTTGTGTACTTTATTGTTGACCGCGTTGTCGTTTATACGGTGAATTGATTATGATGAGGTTATCGCTAGATAATAAACGAAAATTGAATATTGGTGCATTGGACGGAGGGAAAGCTCTTAAGCTTGTGATTTCGTTTTTTAAAGCCGTGTTCCTAATTTGTATGTGCTTTGTTGTGCTATATCCCATACTATATATGGTAAGTATGGCTTTAAGAACTTCTGAGGATTTGCACAATCCCACAGTAATTTGGATACCAATGCATTTTACGCTTGAGAATTTTAAAGATGTATTTGAGCTTATGCACTACCCCAAGGTGTTTTTTAATACGCTTTCAATGTCCTTGTTAGGTACTTTACTTAATGTATCGGTTTGTGCCTGTACGGCATACGGCCTGGCAAGGTTTGAATTTAAAATCAATAAGCTAATCTTTTTCCTTTGTATTTTTACAATCATTGTACCCGTGCAATGTATATCAACGCCGCTATATTTACAGTTCCGCAATTTTGACTTTTTGGGTATTGGCTCACTTATTGGGCTTATAACCGGAAAAAATTTAACTGTCAACTTACTTGATACATACGGTACTATGCTGATACCTGCTGCGTTAGGTCAGGGCTTGCGTTCGGGCTTGTTTATTTACATTTTTCAACAGTTTTTCAGGGGCATTCCACGCGAATTGGAGGAGGCTGCAAATATTGACGGCTGTTCCATTCCAAAAACATTTATATCGGTTATGGTGCCAAATGCAAAATCCGCAATAATCTCTTGTGTGTTGTTTTCATTCGTTTGGTATTGGAACGATTATTATACAACTAATTTGTTCTTTACCGACACATTTTCACTAAATGGTGCGCTTGCGGCACTTACTGACACACTAAGAAGTAACGGTCTTAATTCTTGGGAGGACCCATACCTTGTTGTCACCCGTATGCAAGCGGGATGTCTTCTTGTAATTACGCCAATGCTTATTGTGTATATGGTTCTTCAAAAGCAGTTTACCGAAAGCATTGACAGAACAGGTTTAGTAGGATAAGGAGTGGATAATATGAAAAAAAGCATTATTTGCGCAGTTTCGTGTTTTCTTTGCTTGCTGACAGCGGTTAATACATCGCTGATTTGTGCAAGCGCCGCCGGTGATGACCGATACGGCAGGTATCAGGAAATGGATAATATGCAAATTTTGTCGCTTTCACACGGCAGTACCGATGCGGCAATTAAGGCATCGGTTGGTCATATTTACATTCCTGCCGGAACCTATGTTATAACCGAACCCATTGTTTTGAACAGTGGTAATTTGGTGGGTGCCGGTATGGATAAAACAGTTATTATTGCTGATTTTGAAGACCCTAAGCAACCAATTGTGCTTGCGGGGTACAAAACCTCAATATCAAATATTCAGCTTAGATATAAAGACGGTTTGGTTACCGGTAAAGAAAATCGCGGTGAGCGCGTCGGAATATTTACCGGAAATACAATGACCTTGCAAAAAGGTGCGTCAATTAAAAACGTTAAGCTCACAAACGTGGGAACAGGCTTTTATTCTCCCGGCGACATTCTTAGCAGTCAGCTCGGGATTGAACAGGCGGGTACTGAGGAGGATAAGGAGCTTTCGGCGGTATGTTATTCGGCTGCTTTTGAAAATATTGTGGTTGACAATTTTTCTTTTGCGGGTATAGACTTCACCACACATTCAAGAACAGGTAACGTTTTCGATAACATTTATTTATCTTCGGACAAATATGCTTGTGAATCTGCATTTGTGTTTAAGGGCGGCGAATCTGAAACATCAATCAGCCTTTTAACCGTTGCCGATACTCGCGCTGTTACACCTGTGGTATTTGAAGCGGCAAATGCATTGGATATTGATGCACTGGCACTAAGAAACGTTTCGCTTATAGATAAAAAGAAGAGCGCCTATGTTTATTGGAATGAATCTTCGGGGAAAATAGGTCATTTTTCGATTAATCAAATGCAGGTAGAAAGTCTTCAAACCTTGTTTGAAATTGATTCTTCAAGGCTGCATACGGGCGGATACAACTATATGCAGTACTTGCGAATAGAGCGATTTACATTGTCGGCAGTCAGAAATATGACTTATGCTAACAATTTTACATATTTCAGACGTTCGGCTGGGGAAACCACACCGTTTTATGTAACGGTGAATGAATATTATTACGATGCTGACCTTATTGAGCGTGAGGTGTTCAGAAGCTTCCCTACATCAGATAAAAATCTTATTTATACTAAAAAGGGACAAATTTCTACCGAAGGCTCAACTGCTTTAAGACCGAGTGTTCGTTTATGCCCTTTCTATACCGAATATAAGGATACAACGCTTGGTAAAACAGTTGTTTGGACAGGGGAGGAATGGAAATGAAAATTTTTAGAAAAATAATTCCTTTAATTCTCTGTATTATATTATTTGCTTCGGGTTGTGGTGGCAATAGTAAAGCTAAGCTTTCTGAAAGAGGTTTTTTGAGGATGAAGTATTTATTAGACGGTGTAACTTCTGCCGATGAGACTTATAAAATAGTTCAAGGTCAGTTGGATGACGGAAAAAGCCTTGACCTTACCGATTGTGATATTTCAATAAGCAAGCCGCTTATAGTCAATAATCAAAATATTTTTGGCGGCAAAATCCGATATGTCGGGACAGAAAAGGCACCGATATTGAAAATATCGGGTAAATGCAGTGTCACCCATACTCAGCTTTACAGCTGCTGTGAAGCTTTGGATGTTAATGAAGGCGAATATGTTGGTATTTGGCTTTCGAACGAAAAGGGCACCGTTACAGAAGGTACTGTTATAGATAGCGTTTCTTTTTCAGACACCGGAACATGTATTTATGCACCTGCTGATGTTGATTCGGCGGTTTGCGGTATGACGGTTGAAAACATTCGTGCAATGGGTCTTTTCAGAGGTATTGATATTCGCGCTAAAAACTGCAATAACAATTATTTCAGCAACATTTATATAGACTATGTAACTAATGTTGTTAAAAACACCTTTAATTTTGAAGCAAAGTATGCTTACGATAACATTCAGCCTGCTGACAGCGCGTTTTATCTTAAAAACTGTAATAATACAACCATCAAGCAGCTTAATGTTGAGCATATCCATGTAAAAAGACCTATAGTTTTTGAAAATTGTGATAATTTGAATATTACCACATTACATATTGAAGGCGTAAGCACCGCCTTGGATGACTGCGGTTATATGAATATTTCAAATACTAGCGGTAAAATAGGTGCTATTACTGTGCTTTGGTCACGCGTATACAATAAAAATGCAAGCATTATTTCACTTGGTGATGCCGATGCCGCTTCAAACGAGCTTGAAATTGAAACTATTCATGTTAGAGGTATTAACGACCCCGCCTCCGCTGAAGGCAGTGAGGGCGAAATAAAGACGGTTGTCAGGGGTATTGCCAATGGTATAGGCGCAAGCTTTAAGTTTATGCGTAGGAGTGCTGAATGTAAAAATCAGTACTTTGTTACTATCAATAATTATGCACCCTTTACCTTCCAAAATGACCGCGAACAGTATGAAGACTTTGTTAGTGATACTCAAACTATAACCTTTAAAAAGATTGGTGAGCTTCCCGCGGGCGGTACAACGGCTGAAAGACCGACAAAGCGTTTGTGTGCGGGCTATACCAAATATTATGACACCACGCTTGGTCAGAGCTTGTTATGGGACGGAAAGACTTGGAGTAAGGTGAACTGATGTGAAAAGGTCTTTAAAAATTGTATTGATAATTGCTTCGGTTGCCTTGGTTGTTTCGGTTGCCACCAGCGTTATAGCAATAGTTTTTATGGGTAACGGAAGTAATAACGGCACTGTTGACACCTTAGGCTATGGCGAACTTGCCGACCCTTCTGATTTGACGGACGGCGAAAAAATTGCAGGCTATGCCAATGTTTTGGATTACGGCGCCAAGCCCGGTGACAATGGCGATGATACGGCAGCTTTTGAAGCTGCAATAAAAAAGAATATTGCCGTATATGTGCCTGCGGGTAAATATATCGTATCACGTCCGCTTCCTTTTAATGACCAAAACTTTTTTGGTGACGGTGTTAACGCAACCCAAATTGTAAGTGTTATGACAGATGCCACTAAGCCTATGTTTTATTTGGGCGGAAGCTCTACACTTTCTGATATGACGGTTGGTTATTCTGATAAACTTATAACAGGTAGCGAAAAGCGTGGCGAAAGGGTAGCAGTAAGCTGCGGCGCCGCTATAGGCTTTGGCCCGGGTGGTGGCATTAAGGATGCGGCATTTAAAAACGTGGGCACTGCGGTTTATTCGGATTCTACTGACGGATACGGCACTTCTAATTGTGCTTTTGCAAGAATATCGGTTGAAGGCTTTACAAATTGCGGGTTTGATTTTATTTGTAAGGCCGGATATGGCAATGTATTTAAACAAATAACTGCTATTGCTTCGAAGGGTGAAGGTGTATTTACATTTTCGGGTGTTGGCGGCAGCGATATGCTTGAAAATATAACCGTTAAAGATTGTAAGCTTCAATACGCTGTGGGCTATACCGAGCTTGCAGGTGTAATGCTTGATACTCCTGTTTGTTCTCAGTCCGATTTTTCAAAGTCTGTGGTTTACAAGTTAGAAGAGCAGGAATAGTGAGGTGAGCGTAATGAAAAAAGCATTATATATTGCTTTGGCAGTATTGGTCCTGACTGTTAGCATTTTTCCGATTTGTTCGCAGGCCGCAGCCGTCGGCGAGGTTGTTTATGAGGAAAACTTTGAAAACGGCGAAACTGATATTTCACCAACCTCGGACAAAACGGGTACAAATGTAATTAAAAGTGAAGATGGTAATCACTATTTACATTTTAACGGATACGGCGAAAACCGTTATAGTCTGTCCTGTTTTGGCCCTTATGTTGCTGATTTTGATTTTTCGTTTAAAATTAGGCAAACAATACATAACGGCTCTTGGAGCTATTGTATGGCCCTTTTCCATATTGATTGGAATGTTAACGCATACAGAGTAGACCTTTATGAAGACCATGTACGTCTTGTGTTTGATAATGGGATTGATGATGAGACCGCTTTCGGCAGTTATGACAGCTTTGGCGTTTCAAATGACAAGTGGTCTACCGTTCAGGTGTTCGGCAGGGGAAACGAATATACCGTTGTTATGGACGGTGAATTGGTTGGTCAGTTTACCTCAGACGAGCGTGATGAGGGCAACTTCGGTTTTTGCGGTTGGCAGACTGAATTTGACGTTGATGATATTAAGATAATAGAATATGTTGACGGTACGGCACCGCCTGTTAATTCGCTTGTGGACGGTATGGGGGAAGAAACCGACAACAGAGATATCATTGAAAACGAAAGAGAAAGCCGCAAAATGCTTGACACCTTAATCGATGCGGTAAGCTCGCTCGGCGGTTTTGCAATTCTTTTATACATTTCGTTGGCAATAGCCGCATTAGCAGTAATAGTTATTGTTGTTATACTTATTGTTTCTGCTATTAAAAAGCGACGAAAAAAGGAATAAATTTTTAAATTTTATGCAAATGCATATTAAAAAATAAATGAAAAGAGGTCTTGCGCATTATGAAAAAAATCATTTCAATTTTAGTGTCAATCGCCTTGCTTGTTTCAAGCGTATGCGTTGTACTTTCGGTACAGGCAACTGAAGCTGCAACTGACACAACGTTTTCACCTGAAATTATGCAGACCGTAACCGGTCTTGAGCTCTCAAGCAGTAAACTTGTTTATCAAAATGACCTTAATACCGCAACTGAGCCTCCCGTACCATTCTTCAGCGCTTATGTAGGCGGTAGCTTTAACGGCACAAGTGTTGTTAGTGATGGCAAATGGGTAACAGGCGGTGAACTTGGCACAAGTTCAGGTCTTGGCGGAATAGTACTTACAGATTTTGCATATGGTTTTCAGATTTCTTCACCTGATATGGTCAAAGGTGATTATGTACATTTTGTATACCATAATGCAACAGGCTGGGGTGGCGCTTACGGAGCAACCTACGTGTCAATGTCAATGTCGGGCAGCAATATAGTTTTCGGTCAGGCGGAAGAAGGCTCAACCGCTACAACGACTTATACAGCTGGTGATGTTATAAACGTTATTATTACCTGTAATAACGGAAATCTCAGCACATATGTATGGAAGCAGGGAGAGGCTGTACCCACTTCGCCTTTACTAACTTATGACGGTGTTGCAGAACAAAGTGGCGGTATGTATTTTCACACCAAAGGAAATTTCGCCTTTGATAACTTCTATATTTACGATCTTAATGCTATATCTCCCGAAAATATGCAGGCTGCAACAGGCTTAACCTTAACAGACAGAAACCTTATTTATCAAAACAACCTTAATGATGCTACAGAAGCACCGGTAGGTATGTTTAGCGCATATGTTGGCGGAAGCTTTAACGGCACCAGCGTTATTAGTGACGGTAAATGGGTAACAGGCGGCGAGCTTGGAACCAGCACGGGCCTTAGCGGTAATAAAAACCTTACCGATTTTGCATATGGCTTCCAGTTTACTGCAACAAATACAACTACCAATAAATCATGGATAGATTTCATTTATCACTCAACAACAGGTTGGGGCGGACAGAACCCAAATAATCGTCTTAATATGTGGATAAACAACGGCAAGTTTGTGTTTGGTTTATATGGTAAGGAAAATGTTTCACAGTCTATAACCACAAATTATGTTGATGGTGATACCCTTAATGTTATTTTAACCTATGTTGACGGTACTGTTTCGGCTTATATTTGGAAATTGGGTGAGACTGTACCCACCACACCGGCACTTTCGGTTGTTGCAACTATTGAATCATACGGCGATATGTTCTTCCATCCCGCAGCAGCAACATATACAATGGATAACTTCTATGTATATGACTTATCAGATACAACACTTTATCCTGAACAAATTGCTGATGTTACCGATATTGCTATAGATGAAGACATGTTGGTTTATTCTAACAATTTTGATAGCGCTACCGAGCCTCCGGTAACCTACCATAGCGCATACGAAAGTTTAGGTGCTTCAAGCACTATCAGCGACGGCAAATGGGTAACGGGCGGTCAGTTAGGTACAAAAACAGGCCTTTCTAAGTTCCCGCACCTTAAAAACTTTGCTTACGGTTTCCAGTTTACTGTTGACAACGCAGCAAGCGGATATTTTGCAACCTTTGCGTACCATACAACAACTGGCTGGAAGGACCAAAACCCCGATAAGCGTATTCAAATGTGGGAAAACGGCGGAAAGCTTGTGTTTGACCTTTATGCAAACGACGGTGATAAGGATTCGGGCTCAATAACTGCAAGAGCCACTACCGACCTTGTTCAAGGTGACCTTATAAACATTGTTATGACTTATGTTGACGGTAAGGTTTGTGCATACATCTGGAAGGCAGGCTTAGCTGCTCCTGTGGCACCTACACTTTCAGTTGACGCAACAGTTGCATCAGAGGGTGATTTCCACTTTACATTTATTAACGCTGAATTTGCTTTAGATAATTTCTATGTATATGACCTTACCTCTGAAGACAGTGATGGCGTATATACAACAATGGAAAGCAGCTACCGTGTAAATAAGGAGCTTGACAAAAGTTATAAGATGCCTAAAACAATTGAAGCTACTATTAAGCTTCCTACAATATTTACGGGCGGAACCGCCAATACTATTATAGGCAATTACTCTGTTCAGGACTGGATGTTTAGCTTTGAAATTAACGCTGACGGTAATCCCCGCGTTATTTATAATCCGCCTTGGCGTGACTGGAAGTATATTACATTTACCGATATTGACGTAAGAACAGGCGAATGGGAGCATTTGGCTTTGGTTTTAGAAAATCCAAATTCTGATAACCCCACTGTAACCTGCTATCTTAACGGGGATGAGGTTGTACAAACCGTCGCTATTCCTGCAGAAACCGTAAATACCCAATATACACCGTTTATCGATTATGAAATCCGCGGTAATATTTATATTGGTACTGATGAACGCGGCGATCAAGATAAGTATCATTTCAAGGGTAAAATTAAAAACCTTACAATGTTCTCGGATGTTCGTACTGCTGATGAAATTAAGGCAGATATGAAGGGTGTATCATCAAGTGCTGACGGCCTTATTGCAGACTATGACTTCGACGGTTGCTACGGTACAGGCGTTAAGGATAACAGCGCTAACGGTTATGATTTAATCAACGTTGGCTATATGGCAACTGCGCCTGAAGCACCCACTAATTACGACTATTCATTTGCTGTTGTCGGTGATACTCAAATTTGTAACTACCAATATCCCGGAAAATTCTCTTCAATTTATGATTGGCTTGTTAATAATAAAGAAGAACATAAGATTCAGTACGTAATGGGTCTTGGTGATATTACTGACCGCGACGGCAATGCTGATGAGCAGGGCGAGTGGGCAAGAGCCGCTGCTGAAATTTCCAAGCTTAACGGAAAGATTCCTTATTCTGTAGTTCGTGGTAATCACGATTCTGAAGCTAAATTCAGTCAGTATTTAACCGATATTTATTCTTCACAAATTGACGGCTGCTATAACAATGATATTAATAACAGCTATAAGATCTTTACCGTTGGCGAAGTTGATTACTTGCTTATAAATCTTAATATGGGCGCTATTGATGAAGAATTAGCTTGGGCCGAAAAGTTAATTTCTACCCATCAAAATCACAATGTAATTATTACCACCCATATTTATCTTGATACTGACGGTACACTCATTGATGATAGTAACGGTAATGTTTCGGGTGTGTATTGTCGTAATGATGCTACTGCTAATAACGGTGACGATATTTGGAATGAGCTTGTTTCTAAGTACAGCAACATAAGTCTTGTTTTGTCAGGTCATATGTACAGTTCTAATATTGTTTATAATCAACGTCAGGGTGCAAACGGCAATACTGTTACAGAATTAATGATTGACCCACAGGGAATTGACGAAAGCTATTCTGCAGGTCCTGCAGGTATGGTTGCAATGCTTTACTTCTCAAATAATGGTAAAGATGTTCAGGTTAGATATTATTCAACTGTAAGAGATGAATTCTTTGGTCCTCAAAATCAGTTCAGCTTTACTTTAGATACCGTTGATAGTACTGTTGAAACAAACTGCAGTAATTGTGGTGCAACTAGCGGTGAAAATGCCGTAACAACTAAGGAACCGACCTATTTCATTAAGGGCGAAACCAATGTTACATGTTCGACCTGTGGTGCTTTTATAAGAATAGATGAAGTTCCTGCAACCAATGTTCCTCTTAAGGATTACTCGGCTTCATTTGCAAATGGTAAGCTTACAATTAAGTGGACCTACAGTGATGAATTGGCAATAGATATTGCAAAGGGCGCTGTAATTACATTTAATTACGCTATTGGCGAGCACAAGGGTAGCGTTCAGGTTAGCGGTACCCAAAGCGGTGAGGTTACACTTGAAGGCTTTAACGCTGACAGACTTAATGCAGATTTAACCTATTCACTTACAGCCGTTTACGGTGAAAATGATACTGCAAAGCTTAAGAGTGCAACCGAAAAGACAGTTCGGGCTGCAAATGTTTCTACCGATACCAAGCTTAACACCCTTCTTGAAGCACTCAAGAACGAAAATACCGAAGTAAGCGGTACAATGATTGATACAAACGACTTTGTATCCAACACAATTGAAGCCGATATTAAGGCAGGCACAATGGGTATTCGCTTTGTTGCAAGTGAAGCCTTAATCGAAAGACTAAGCGAAAACAAGGACCTTGCCCGTGTAAACAAGCTTTATGTAACAATTGACGGTCTTGAAACCAAAGAATTTACCTTAGAAAAGCTTACAAAGGTAACAATTGTTAATATTTCGGGTCTTTCGTTTGAACAGCTTTACGGCAAGGTAACAGTTAAAATTGGCTTTGAATATGCTGCTGATACCCAAAAGAACTTTGATACAAACGAAGTAGTATTCGACGCCGCTTCGGTTATTGCTGCTGCCAATACCGATGCCGCAAACGCATTAGAAGCTTATATGACAAAGTAAGGAGGAATTATAATGAAATTTGAAGCTCCTGAAATTAAAAAGGTTTCCTTTGAAACCGAAAATGTTGCCGCTGAAGATATTGGCGGTGTTACCATCGTTCCAACAGGCAGCGGTGACGTAATTTAATTTAACAGCTACCACACGGGTATTTTACCCGTGTGGTAGCCATAAGTCATTTTAAAAACTTTAATGTAACGAAAAACTTTTTTAATAAATAATACTTTTGGTGGTGAAAGCTATGTGTTTTAACAATGATAAAGAAATAAAAACTATTCCCGAAGGAGTATTTGAAATTAGAGATACAATTATATTGAACGACGGTCTTTTAAAGGGCGCCGGCATTGATAAAACCATACTAGTAGCCAATTTTGATGATACGAAAAAAGCTATTATCAATATGGGATGGACGTCAAAACTTGAGGATATGACTATATGCTTTAAGCAGGGCTTGGTTACAGGTGAGGAAAAATCGGGAGAAAGGGTGGCCATTTACACAAAAGGTCACTTGCCATTACAAAAGGGTGCGTACATCCGCAATGTTAAAATTGATAATGTTGGAACGGGTATATACTCAAATGATTTTCCAAGCATTACTTTTTCGGTAATGTATAATAATGTTTCGGTTACCAACTTTTCATACCGCGGGTTTGATATTTCTTCTCCGTTCAGAACAGGAAATATTTATTCTAATTTATATTTATCATCAGGAAAATTCAGATGTGATTCGGCTTTTTATTTTGGTGCCAAAAATTATGGCGACGAGGAAAGTGAAACAACAATTGAAAATTTAATAATTCACAACACTGTTGCGCAAACTCCGTTATTTGTCGAGTCTGCGCGCGGACTTATTGCTGAAAATATTGTTCTTAATAACGTTGATGCCAATGAAAGTTTAGTTTTTTGGCAGGATTCGGACGGTTGTATAGAAGATTTAACTATAAAAAATTCAAATATTAAATGTGACAGCATAATAAAAATCGGAACCACATCTAAGCTTACACAGTGGGGGGCAAGGTACTTCCGTATAAAAAATTTTAAGCTTGACGCCGTAGTGCTTTTAAACAAAAAGTCAAAGCTGTTTGTTGGGGAAGATAAGTATGATACCCCATATTATATAACGGTCGATAATTATAATTTATCGGATTGCGATAATTTCGACTATTTGGATGGTTTCCCAATATTGGGTGGGCTTACATTCACTAAAAAGGGTGATCCTACAAAGCCTAAACGGCTTTGTAAATTTTATTCGAAAAAGTTTGACATATCATCCTCGCGAGAGCTTGTATGGGATGGTGTTCAATGGTGTTAACGGTTTTGGAATATATAAGGAAAGAGGTTTACAAATTATGAAAAAAATTCTTTCGGTTTTACTGGCCGCAGCGGTAGCCACAACAAGCGTTTTTGTTGCCATGCCTGTGTTAGCAGGATCGACTTCACCAATGGATGATATTGCGAAAGCATTTGGTGCCGCTGAAGAATGCCTTGTATTTTCAGATGATTTTTCAACATCCGCTATCACAAACAGGGTTTCTGTTTTTTCTGCCTATACCGCCAATAAGCAGGTGTTTAATGTGCAGAACGGAAAATGGTACATCGGTGCACTTGGCGGAAAGGATCTTGCTTTGGATGGCGGCTGGACCGACGAAGCTTTAGGTGATTTTGTAGCTTCATTTGAATTTTCCACACATCAGGCATGGGGTCAAAGCCATTTTTACTACCGCTCAAGCACGGGCTGGCCCGATCAATACGATTATAGATTCAGCATCGTAAACGGCGCAGGTTATAAGGCTACACTTACCCTTGAAAAGCGCGGGGATTCTAATTGCAGAGCAACGGTTGAAGGCTTTGATATGCCGCTTGATACGGAATTTAATGTTGTAATAGCAAGTAAAAACCATACCGATTCGGTATATATTTGGAAAAAAGGCTCTGCTGCTCCGACAGCGCCCACTCTTACCATAAATACCACAGGTGACATTCGCGGCGATTTATATTATTACACTTATCAGGACAGCATTTCGCTTGATAATATCAAGGTGTATGACTTAACTGCCGTTTCCCCTGAAAATATGGAGCGTGCGACAGGTCTTTCTTTAGGTGATATTTCTCCCTTTTATGTGAATAATTTCGGCACAAAGTATATTGAACCACCTGTAATGTATGATGCATATCAGCCTGCACCCTTTAATGGTACAAGCGTTGTTACCGATAATAAGTGGGTGGTAAACGGTGAAGCAGGCTTTAACGGCCTTACCGGTAAAAACGATTTGGGTGATTTTGCTGTAGGCTATCAGTTCTCGGTAAATGATACCGACAATAATGGCGCACTTAATGGTTGGCTCGCTTATAACAGTACGACCGGTTGGGGTGGTAACGGTACAATAGAAACCCGTTTCAGCTATTGGCAAACCGCTTCAGGTACATTAAACTTTAATCTCAGCGCTATTGGTGCACAAACTGCGGCTTATTCAATGGCCTGCGCAAACAACGAAAAATTAAACCTTTTGCTTACTAAGGTTAATGGCGTGGTAAATGCTTATATTTGGAAGTTTGGCGACGCTGTGCCGACAAGCCCTGTAATGAGCGTTACTACTACTTCAACAGCGAAGGGTGATCTGTATTTCCATACTACAGGTTCTCAGGTAGTATTTGATAATTTCTTTGTTTATGACCTTAAGGATATTGGCATAGATACTAACCTTTATCCCGAACATATTATGCAGGCCACCAAGCTTGCACTTGACAATGAAATGCTGGTCTACAGCAACAATTTTACCTCAGCCGCAAAGCCCCCGGTTGATATCTTTAGTGATTATAACGGCACCAGCAGCATTGCAAACCGTAAATGGCAAACTACTGGCGAGGTAGGCACAAGCACGGGCCTTACCGGTAAAGGCGACCTTGCAAATTTTGTTGCAGGCTTCCAGCTTACCGCATCCGAGCTTAACAATGGCTTCTATGCGGATTTTGCTTATCACTCAACAACGGGATGGTCGGGTCTTAATAACGAAAACCGATTAAATCTTTTCGGACAAAACGGCAAGCTGGTTTTTGCACTTAACGGAAAAATAGGTGTAAGCAAGAGCATTGTTACGCAGTATCAGCAAAACGACCTTATTAATATCGTTTTAACTTATATTGATAAGCAGGTATCGGCTTATATTTGGAAAAACGGTGAAGAAATTCCCACAACACCCACCCTTAGCATTACTGCAACGCAGGACACCAAGGGGGATTTCTACTTCCATTTTGCGGGTGCAAAATTCACTATGGATAATTTCTATGTTTACGTTCCCGTAATTGATACAAATAGTCTTACAGAGCAGGAAATTGAAAAGGTTACAGGTATTGAATTTGCTGCTACTGATTTAATTTATAAAAGTGATTTTGCAGCATCTAAAACGGTTCCTGCAGGTAAATTTGATGCTTATAACGGCACAAGCAGCATCGTTCGCAATAAGTGGGTAACCACAGGCGAAGTTGGTACAAGTACCGGCCTTACAGGCACCACACTTAAAAACTTTACATTAGGTTTTCAGTTTACCGTTTCTGATTTTACCGGCAATTCGGTTTATGCCGACTTCGCTTACCATTCATCAACGGGTTGGTCTAACTTTAATAACGATAACCGTTTGAATATGTACATAAACGGCGGAAAGCTGGCCTTTGTTTTGAACGCTAAAAACGGTCAAAGCAAGAGTGTAAAAACAAATTACACCGAAGGTGATGTGCTTAATGTAATCGTTACATATTCTGATAAGGTTATAAAATTTTATATTTGGAAATTTGGTGAGGAGCTTCCGAATGTTCCAATGTTAACCGTTGTTGCAACAACCGAGACTGAGGGTGACATTTACTTCCATTTAGCACAGGCAACCTTTACTATGGATGATTTTTATGTGTTTAAAAATCCAGTCGTACAGGACCAATTTGAACAAAATAATAAGGTGCTTATTGATAAGAATTTTGATACCGACGGTGATTTGCTTTTCGAAGCAGTAGATACAGGCATTACTAAAACTGAAAAGGGCTTGTTTGAATTTAATACCGACGGGCATAAAATGCTGTACAGCCCCTTATTAGCGGGCGGTGAGGTCGCTAAGGACTTTTCGTGGCAGTTTATTTATACCCCTGTTGAAACCACCTGGAACACCGACAGGTTTAAGTTCCACTGCCAAGGTGATACCGACAGTGATTCGGTTTATTTGCAAATTTCAGGCTCGGGCAATGCTACTGATGGTAAAAATATTCAGCTTGTAAGGGTGCTTAATAACAAGGCATATATTTTAAGCACAGCTTCGGTTGAAATGCATAAGCTTAATGCTTATACCTTTAGAATTATTTCGGAAAATAATAACATAAGTGTTTATTGGTGGAAGGTGGGTAAATCTACGCCGGAAACTCCAATGCTAACGGCAAAAGCAGAAGATGTTGTGCTTGAAAAGGGCGGATTTATGGTAGAAGGCTTCCATACTCAATTCTATATTGATGATATGAAGCTTTATAACTATGCCGACGGTGAACAACGCACCACATATTTACCCGAGCTTCCCGAAAATGCACTTCTTGTTGATTGGGATTTCAACGGTATGTACGGCAAAACAGACTTTGGCTTTGATGGTAAGGGAAGCCTTAAATACTGGCAGAACACTTTACAAATTCAAACTCCTATGAAGCCCGAAAGGAAGCAAATTACAACTACAAATTTGGTTGGCGATTATTCACTTTCGGACCTTACATGGCAATTTGATATTCGCGAATTTGAGGGTTGGGCGGTTGATAAATTTATAATTCACTCAACTGATGGTACTTCCTTCAATTCCATTTATTTGCTGTTTTTGGGCAATTCTGCCAAAAATTTACAGGGCGGCGTTTACGGTAACGACCCCAAAAATTCTTCTATAAGGCTAGTTCAGGCAATTGACGGTAAAGTAACTGTTCTTGGTACTTATAATGAAAATATTTCGCGAGGCAAGGGCTATTCCGTAAAAATTACCTGTGAGAATAATAATATTGATGTTTATTTCGGCTCAAAACGCAGCGGAAAAACTGCAAAGGTTATTTCGGCAAAGGCGGATTCTGTACTTTCGCAGGGTCAAATTTTAATAGAAAGCTTTAATAGTAAAATGTGGTTAGATAATGTTCAAATCACTAACTGCGTTGGTGAACCGTCAGTGGTTTATGATAAATCGCTTTATGCTGTTATAAAATAGGAAAAGGTGAAACAATGAAATTAAGAGCACCCGCAATACCGCTTATTACAATAGACCCATATTTTTCGGTATGGTCAACCGAAGAGCTTAACGATAAATTCCCTTATCACTGGACCGGTTCGCGTAATTCAATACTCGGAATCGTTGAAATAGACGGTACTGAATATCGCTTTTTGGGAAGTGGTATAAGGGACGGTAAGCTATGTGAAGAAAAAATAGATATTGAGTCAATTGATATTGATGCGCTTACTACAAAAATTATTTATTCAAATAACAAAATCAGGCTGGTAGCAGAGTTTACGTCTCCTCTTATTGCGCAGGATTTATACCTCTGCTCGCGCCCTGTGTCATACCTAAGGCTTTCATACGAAAGCCTTGACGGTAAGGCCCATAAGGTATTTGCTAAGGTTTCTTGCAGCGAGGAGCTGGTGCTTAATACGGCAGGACAAAGTCGTGTTTGGTCGGAGCAGGGAAAAGGCAAAGAAGTATCATACGTTAAAATGGGCAACGGAACACAAAATGTGCTCTCCAATTGCGGTGATGATATAAGAATTGACTGGGGGTATTTATATCTTTCTGCCAAGGGCGATGCCGAATTCGGAAACGAAGTATATGAAAACCTATACTCTGTTTGGGCTAAGGCTGAGCTTGATTCGGAAAAATTATTCTTATTTGCTTATGATGATATAAAGAGCATTTTGTATTACAATAAACCGTCGGATGCTTATTGGCATAAAAATTGTAACGGTATTATAGATGCTATTGATGAAGCTGCCGCTGAATATGATACACTTAAAAGTAAATGCGATGCTTTTGCGAAGGATTTATATCAAACCGCAGTTCAAAAGGGCAACGAACAATATGCCGAGCTTTTGTCGCTTGCTTATCGTCAGGTTATGGCGGCACACAAATTAGTGGTTGATGATAAGGGCGATTTGTTGTATGTGTCTAAGGAATGCTTTTCAAACGGCTGTGCAGTTACGGTAGATGTTACATACCCAAGCGCACCAATATTTCTTTACTACAACACGGCCTTATTAAAGGCTATGATTGAGCCTATTTTCAGATATGCCAAAAGCGATGACTGGCAGTTTGATTTTGCTCCGCATGATTTGGGTAGATATCCGTTTGTTAACGGTCAGGTATATTTTCCGAATGATATAACAGGTCAAATGCCTGTTGAGGAATGCGGAAATATGATTATTTTGACTGCAGCATTGTGTATGGCCGAAAATGATTTTGCTTTAGCACAGAAAAATCTTGATTTGCTCGAGAAATGGAGCAAATACCTCGTTATGTTTGGTGAAGACCCCGAAAATCAGCTATGTACAGACGATTTTGCAGGAAAGCTTGCGCATAATTGTAATCTTTCTATTAAGGCTATAATGGGTATTGTGGCTTTTTCTAAAATACTTGAAGACCTTTCTAAAAATAAAGAAGCCGAAGAATATATGCTGGTTGCAAAAAAATATGTAAAGTCGTTTTTACAAAGAGCGCTTAATAATGACGGTAGTTATAGGTTGGCGTACGATAAAGAAAACAGCTTCAGCTTAAAATATAATGCAATTTGGGATAAGCTTTGGAATACTAACCTTTTTCCAAAAAGCTTCTTTGAAGCCGAGCTTAACAGATATAAAAAAGAAGCTAAAAGCTATGGCACGCCGCTTGATAACCGTTGCAATTGGTCTAAAACAGATTGGCTTTTATGGGCGGCTTGTTTTGATGAAAAGGGTTCCAATTTTGATTTTATTGTTAATAAAATGTGGAACTTTTTCAATGAAACACAAAAGCGTGTGCCGATGGGCGACTGGATCGATGTTGCCACAGGTGCAACCGAGATGTTCCAAAATAGAACAGTGCAGGGTGGGCTGTTTATAAAATTGTTATTGTAGGTTTTATGTCTAGGCGTTTTTAAGGAGAATTGATATGAAAATTGGTGTTATAACAGATTGCTTTAAGCTCCCTTTGGAAGACAGTATTAAATTAGCAGGGGAATTAGGGCTTAACGGGGTTCAAATTTATGCAACAACGGGTGAATTCAGCCCTTCTACTTTAAGCGGTGACCAAAAGAAAAAAATTAAAAAACTGCTAAAAGAAAATGGACTTGAAATTAGTGCATTATGCGGTGATATGGGCGGTCATGGTTTCCAAATTGAAGCGGATAATGGCGAACGAATTGAAAAAACAAAGGAAATAATTGATTTAGCGGCTGAGTTTGGCGTTTCGGTTATTACTACACATATTGGTGTAATCCCTGCAGATAAAAGCCATCCACGTTATTCTGTAATGGTTGATGCATTATCTAAATGTGGTAGTTATGCTGCCGAAAAGGGAATTACCCTTGCAATTGAAACCGGTCCCGAAGATGCCAAAACCCTGCTTGGCTTTGTAAAGGATTCCGGTCGCGGAGTAGGTGTAAACCTTGACCCTGCAAATTTTGTTATGGTAACAGGTCAGGACCCTGTAGAAGCGGTTGAAATGCTTGGCGAATTTATTGTTCATACACACGTTAAGGACGGTATTATGCTAAAAAGCACCGACCCTGAAATTATTTATGATCATTTTGCAACGGGTGGTATTGAAGCGCTTAATGTTGCTGATTATTTTATTGAAACTCCTCTTGGTGAGGGTAAGGTTGATTTTCCCGCTTATATTGAAGCGTTACGCAAGGTGGGCTTTGACGGCTACCTTACAATTGAGCGTGAAACTGGCAAAAACCCAATTGATGATATTAAATTAGCAAAGTATACAGTTGAAAAGATTTTGAAGGTGAATGAACAATGAATAAATTAAGGGTTGCAGTTGTTGGATGCGGAAGTATTTCGGTAATGCATTTAGACTCTATTGTAAGTCTTGATGAGGTTGAGCTTGTAGCAGTTTGTGATATAAAGAGTGAGCGTGCCGAGCAAAAGGCTGCTAAATACGGCGTTAAGGCATATACTGAGTATAAAATAATGTTCAGCGAAGAAAAGCTGGATGCAGTTCACATCTGTTTGCCGCACTATTTACACACGGTTGTTGCATGCGAAGCCTTTAAAAACGGTATAAGTGTTCTTAGTGAAAAGCCGATGAGTATTAAGTATGATGATGCGGTTAATGCGGTTGAATTGGCAAAGAAATGCGGCGTGCAATACGGTGTAATTTTTCAATGCAGATATAATACGCCTTCACAACTCATAAAGCAAAGAGTAATTGATGGCTCGCTTGGTTCAGTTAAGTGTGGAAGAACGACACTTACATGGTATCGACCTGACAATTATTACGATTCTTCCGACTGGAAGGGTACTTGGTATAAGGAAGGCGGCGGTGTTGTAATTGATCAGGCAATTCATTCACTTGATTTGGCTAACTGGATGATAGACAGCGAACCGATAGAAATTCAGTCCTCATTACATAATAGAAATCATAAAAATATGATTGTTGAGGATTCGGCTGAGGGCCTTATAAAATATAAAAACGGTGCCTTGCTTTCTTTTTATGCAATGAACAACTATTTTGTTGATGAACCTATTGAAATTCGCCTTTATTGCGAAAACGGAACCGCAATCTTTTCATACGATAATGCAGTTATTAACTATAACGACGGAAGGGTTGAAACTGTAGAAAACCAGATTGATGATGTGCTTACACAATCGGGAGGTAAGGAGTATTGGGGCTTTAAGCACAATGTTCAAATAAGACAGTTCTATAATTCGTTGCTTGGCAAGGAAAAACTTGAAATTTCGGGCGAAGAGGCACTTAAAATCCAAAATATTGTTTGTCAAATCTATAATAATAACGATTGTGTTATCAAAAAGGGCAACTGATTTAAATGCGTAATTGTAAATTGGGATTAGGCTTGTCCGACAGCTTTGGTATATCGGAAATTGAACAAATCGAGCTAATAAAAAAGGTTGGGTTTGACGCATTTTTTTGTGTTTGGAATCCTGAAACAATGGATGCTGTTTCCAAAGCGGCCAAAGAACATAATTTAATTTTTCAGTCAATTCATGCGCCGTTTGAAAACTCTGCGGATTTTTGGGGAGATGACATCCAAAAAGGTGATGCGGCTGTTAATCGGTTAATAAATTGCATTTTGGACTGTTCAAAGCATAGTGTTCCAATAATGGTTGCTCACGCTTTTATAGGCTTTAAACAGCATACCCCTAACAAAATCGGTTTAGAAAGGTTTGCAAGGGTAATAGAATTTGCCGAAAAAACAGGTGTTAAGATTGCCTTTGAAAATACCGAAGGTGAAGAATATCTTTTTGCCTTACTGCAGGAATTCAGAAATAAGAAAACGGTCGGTTTTTGTTGGGATTCGGGACACGAAATGTGTTATAACCGTTCGCAAGACTTAATAAGACACTTTGGCAATAAATTGGTTGCAACGCATTTAAATGATAATTTTGGTATTAGCGATAAAGGCGGCAACATTTTTTGGACAGATGATTTGCATTTATTGCCCTTTGACGGTGTTGCCGATTGGAGTTATAATATGCAAAGGCTCTCAAGATGCGGGTATAACGGAATACTTACGTTTGAGCTTACGCGAAAATCAAAACCTAACCGACACGAAAATGACCGTTATATGAATATGTCAATCACGGAATATCTTTCTGAAGCTTATAACCGTGCATGTAAGGTTGCTGAGCTTTTTGAAGGATGCAATTAGATATTTTACAAACACCCGACAGCCCTATGCTGTCGGGTGTTTAATACATTTTTTTAGAGTGAAAATGTGCTTGAAAAATAGCTTATTCAGCTTGTAGATTTTTATTATTTTATTCCTTATTTTAATGTAAGCTGTAGCTTATGTGCTATTATTGTGACTTTTTGGTGTATAAGAAGCCTGATTATTTATAAGGCGTTTTTCCAGTTTATTACTTTTGTGTTAAAAATTATTGATTGAAATTTTTGTTAAAAGTGTTAAAATAATTATATACAGCAATATTTTAACAAGAAAAGCGGTGAATAAATGTCGTTATATATTTTAATGGAGGAAAGCTCATCTTATTTTTTTGAAACCAGAAGAAAGCAAGAAATTGCAAGCATAAAATCCTTAAATCAAAAAAGAATACCCACTATAGTTTTTGAAAATATAGAGGATATTCCTGAAATTTTTACCGATTCTAAGGCGGTCCTTTTAGTAGCGCACGGATTAAACGAAAATAATGAGCACTGCGTCAAAATTTGCAATGAAAACGGTATTCCGGTAATCCTTCTGCACGATAAAAGCAAAAAACATTATAAATACATCTATAACTCAATAGCCGATAATGACGATATAACCGCTTCTACGATTTATCGTTATTTTAAAGCCAACGGGAAAGAAAAAATAGCTTTTTTCGGTTTTTATGCCAATTCCGAGCATGACGTTTCAAAAACCGATGCATTTTATAAGGTTAACTTAAACTTTTCACATCAAGATGTTTTTCATATTAAAAGTGGCTTTAATGAATGTATGAATGATTTTTGGGAGCACAGATATGAATATGACGGTGTCTACTTCCCGAACGATTTTATTGCTATTGCATTTTTGAATTATTTCAGAAATAAAGAGCCCTCATATTTTGAAGACCGTTTCTTCTTAGGCGTTTCAGATACCATTATGGCAAGACTGTTTCATATAAGTCTTTCAAGTGTCACATATTCATCTGAAGCGGTTAGGGCGGCTGTAATGCAAATTTATAGATGTCTTACAAACAATAGAAATGATTTTAATTGTATTTCTATAGATTTAAAGAATGTTCTGATCCCGCGCGATTCTACGCAAAAGCGCGCGTTAGCTAATGCTGATTTCATTCTACCCCGCCGCAAAAGAAGTGCTTCAATGAATTTTGATGAGGTGCCTCAATACGACCATAAATCAGACCCCGCCTTACAGGAAATATTTGTTTTAGAAAATCTTTTGTTAAATGCCAAGACAATGGATATGCTGATAATTTATATGTTCCTTAAAGGATATTCAAACAGCACCACAACCAATAAATTGTATTTAACACCGCAGTCTTTAAATACTCATAAAAACAATTTCTTCAAAAAGGCAGGCTGCAAGGATAAGTCCGATTTTGTGAAATTACTTTCAAAATATATTTCACCCAAGCATTTAGAAGAATATATACGTTATATTTCAAATGATGTTACCGATTTTTCGAATTACTAAATATAAAACGGATAGCCTTAGCTTTGGCTTTGGCTAATCCGTTTTTTATTTGCGCAGTTAATAATAAGGAAGATGTAAAAGGTATTTTAATACATTTGTATTTTAAAAAACTTAATTGTTGATTTTATAGGATTATGATACACTAAATTTGTAATATTGCACATATCAAGTGCACCGTAAAGACGAAAAATTAACAATATTGTTAAAAATTGTTTTGGCTGTAAACAATAAAAGGTTCGTTTTTACTATTTTAAAACAGAAGGGAAAGTTGATTATGAAAAAAACAGCAATCAGATTATTGGCGCTTATGCTTGCGTTAGTTATGTGTTTTTCTTTGGGCGCTTGCGGCGACAAGAATAACGGCAACAATGATGACGCATATGGCGATTTGGGCGGCGATATCAATTTCGACGGTACCGTTTCCGGCGAAGGTAATGTAAATGCGGATGGTTCCTTTGGCGGTGAAATTTCACAGTCAAGCCGTCAGGATGTTTTTAAGAATATCCCCAAAAAGCTTAAAGGTACAACGGTTACATTCGCTCATTGGGGTGATGAAGGTGGCGCTGAATATGTAAAGGTTGCAAAAGCCTTCACAAAAGCCACCGGTATCAATGTAAAATGGCAGTTATATAACCAAACAACATACGAGGCTGATATTGCTAAGCAAATAGTTGCAGGCAAAGGTCCCGACATTATTATTCTTAACGATAAAATTCCTCAGATTTATTCAGTAGCTATGGAATTACCCAAGATTTTCAACATTAACGACGGCTTCTGGGATCCCCGCGTTACTGAACAGACAAAATTTAAGGGTAAGAGCTATTTTGTAAACTCTTACTACAGCCCCTATGTACCTACCGCAGGTATTGTTGTTTACAATAAGAAGATATTTAACGATAACGGTCTTACTTCTCCTGTTGATTACATAAATCAAGGTAACTGGACTTGGGAAACCTTTAAGCAGTGTATGCTTGATGCTGACAAGATCGGTTATTACGGCGGTGTATTAGATCCTTATTTAATGGGTCTTACAATGGGAACCGGCTTTATGTCATACGATGCTAAGACCGGTAAGCTTTCTGCTAATAAGAATAACGAAGCTATGCTTAAGTCACTTAAGTTCTATGCTGAATGCCGCGCAGAAGGTCTTGTTGGTAACTATTTAATTGCTCAATATCCTGCGGGTAATATTGCAATGCTTACCACCGACGCTTATGCAATAAAGAAGAACGGTTATCTTAAGGATATGTCTGCAAGTGATTTCGGCGCAGTAAGAATGCCCGACAGCTTTGAAGGCAAGCCCTGTAATTACGGCGGCGTTGGTCTTCGTGCATACGGTCTTGCAAAGAATGCAAAGAACCCCGAAGGTGCATATTATTTCTTGCGCTATTTCCTTGATGTTGACAACTGCAATAAGGATGCAAATATTTTCGGCAATAAGGAAATGCAAAAATTCTATTCACAAACTGTTTTAAAGGCATATCGTGAAAACAACCTTAAAATGTCGGTTTTGGGTGGTCCTCTTACGATGATAGACCTTAACTGGACTCACAGTGAAATTTTCAAGGAATTACGCCGTCAGTCTCCCGAACAAATGGCAGTAGAGCTTGAAAAAATTATGAACACATTCCAAAATGCTGTAGATGAATCAAACAAGAAATTAGATTCATATAAATAATACTCGCAAATAGCGAATTTGGGCTTACCATCCTAAGCGAAAGCGAGGGATGGTAGTTTGCTTTTTAATCTGAAAAAGGAAGGTGCAAGTATGAAAAAAGTATTATCGCTTGTATTAGCGGCAGCAATTCTTTTATCAACTGTAATAACCTCTGTTGTGGTGTCGGCCAATAGTGTAGATACCAACATAAAAACAACAGTAATCGATTTAACTCAGGATGTTGCTAATCTTTTTGCAACAACAGGCAGTACGACTGCAACTACTGCAACGGTAGAGGACGGAAAGCTTAAGGTTCATGTTTCGGCTTATGAAAGACAGCTTGCGGCTCAAACCTCTTATTCTACACAAACATGGTTTCCTAACTATTTGCTTGCGGTAGATGGCGATTTCCAAAATATGAAGCTTACAAATGGTAATAAAGCCATTGTAGAGGTTAAATATAAGGTTACAGGTACACCAAATGCCACACACGGCACACAAATAGGTATTGGTAACTTTAATGGCGGCAAGGGTAGCAATATATATGTAAGAACATCTAAAAAGCATACAGCAGAGGATCAGGGCAAGGAATTCACCCTTTCTTCCGTCTTTACTGTTGATAATAAGTATGCTACAAAAATTGCCTTCTCGGGCGGCGGAGATATTGAAATATCTTCAATTGTAGTTCACGAATTACCCGCAGCTGAAGTTGATAACTATGCTGTAGTTAAATATGTTGACGGTACTGACGTAACAACCGAATTTGTAAAGAAGGACAGTCCGCTTAAAACACCCGAAAAGGATAAATATTATTTCCTCGGTTGGTATTCAAATGAAAGCTTCTCAGGTGAAGAAGTTACTTCGGTTTTGGCTGATGCAACTCTTTATGCAAAACGCTCGTATAAAGACCCTAACATAAAAACAACAGCAATCGATTTAACTCAGGATCTTGCTAATGTTTTTATAACAACAGGTAGCACAACCGGAACTACTGCTAAGGTAGAGGACGGAAAGCTTAAGGTTCATGTTTCGGCTTATGAAAGACAGCTTTCCGGCATTACGACGTACTCTTCACAGACTTGGTTCCCCAACTATTTGCTTTTAGAAGACGGCAATTTCAAATTGCTTACAAATGGCAACAAAGCCATTGTAGAGGTTAAATATAAGGTTACAGGTACACCAAATGCCACACACGGCACACAAATAGGTATCGGTAACTTTAACGGTGGCAAGGGCACCAATATATATGTAAGAACATCTAAAAAGCATACAGCAGAGGATCAGGGCAAGGAATTCACCCTTACTTCCGTCTTTACTGTTGATAATAAGTATGCTACAAAAATTGCCTTTTCAGGCGGCGGAGATATTGAAATATCTTCAATTGTAGTACACGAATTACCCGCGGCTGAAGTTGGCAATTACGCGGTAGTTAAATATATTGACGGTGAAGATGAAACTACAGAATTTGTAAAGAAGGACACCTCACTCAAAACACCACGCGATGAGTCTACCTTCTATGGTTGGTATGCGAATAGCGAGTTTGTAGGCGGGGAAGTTACCTCGGTTTCAGCTGATACTACTCTTTATGCAAGACGCACATATAAAGATCCTAATGTAAAAACAACTGAAATTGATTTAACACAGGATGTTGCTAATCTTTTTGCAACAACAGGCAGCACAACCGGAACTACCGCAACGGTAGAGGGCGGAAAGCTAAAGGTACACGTTTCGGCTTATGAAAGACAGCTTTCCGGCATTACGACGTACTCTTCACAGACCTGGTTCCCGAACTATTTGCTCGGTTTGGACGGTGTATCCTTTAAGGTTGCACAGGGTAACAAGGCGATTGTTGAGGTTAAATATAAGATTACAGGCGACCCCAACGTTAACCACGGCACACAAATCGGTATCGGTAACTGGTACGGTGGTAAGGGCAGCAATATATTCCTAAGAACTTCCAAAAGACATGATGCGGCTGATAAGGGCAAAGAATTTACCCTTGTTTCAACCTTTACCGCCGATGATAAGGGAGCTATTAAAATTGCTTTTTCAGGCGGCGGAGATCTTGAAATATCTTCAATCGTAGTACACGAATTACCCGCGGCTGAAATTGATAACTATGCAGTAGTTGCATATATGGACGGTAACGATAAGTCAACCGAATTCGTAAAGAAAAACAGTCCGATTAAAACACCCATAAAGGAAAATTATTCCTTTGACGGTTGGTATTCAAATGAAGCCCTTACCGGTGAAAAGGTTACTTCAATTTCGGCTGATGCCACAGTTTATGCAAAGTGGCTTGCCGAAGGTGAAGTCGTTGTTGTTAATTTACATAACGGCAATGACGTTGTAACAAAGAAATATTCAATTGGTGACAAAATTAGCGAAACCCCAACCAAAGACGGATATAAATTCCTTGGTTGGTATAAATATTCCAACTTTGTAGGAAGACCGTACACTGTTGCAGCCGAAGGCCTTACCGACCTTTACGCTAAGTGGGAAGAGGTTAATCCGCAAACCGACATTGTTGTTGATTTAACAAAGAACACTTCAATGGTAACAACTGGAAAAACCGCTAATTCAACTATTGCGCTTGAAGGCAACAAGCTTCATTTTGATATTTATAATTACGAAAGACAGCTTGCAAGCACAAGCGCTACTGCGGACACTTGGTTCCCGGCATATTACTTTAAGGATACTGCCGGTAATTGGGTTGCTTTAGATATTGGCTCTACTTATGAATTGCAGGTTACCTACAAGATAGTAGATGTAAAAGCAGGCGATAATATCGGTCTTCAAATCGGCTTCGGTGCTGACGGACAGACAGGTCAAAGCCGTACCAGAATTAAGGGCTATAATGTGCATAAAGCAGCGGATGAAGGAAAACAATTTACTTATTCTGTTACCTATACTGCTGAACGCTTTAATGTTGGCTCGGCGCACTATCCGAAGCTCTTATTCTCAGGCCAAGGTGAGCTTGAAGTTTTATCTGTTAAGATTAAAAGAGTATTGCCCATAATTAAGGATACCGTAATTGGCGTTCAGACCTATGAAGATTATAAGGTTGGCACTAATACAGGTGTTATTGGTAATAAAAAGGGAACAGAGGTTTCTAATGGTGCAAACCACACATCAGGCCTACTTAAGAACAAATCATTAAAGCTTGCGCTTAATACTGTTTATTCACGCTTGTCGGGTAATACCATTATATCCCTTGAACAAGATGGCAAGGTGAAGCCTTTTACCACCGAAAAGGGCGCTGCATACAGAATTACATTCTATATGTATGCAACTGAAAATATGAACAACCTTACCTGGAGCGTAAACAGCGTTGACAGTGCTTTAGAGGATGATTATCTTAAAAGCTTTTATACCGAAGTTCAGGATAAGGTAAGCCTTAAGAAAGGCGAATGGAAAGAAATCGTTGCTTATATTCCTGTTTTAAAGGGCACGCCCACTACAGGTAATCTTTTGGCTATAGCTGTAAGCTCAAACGGCTATGACGGAAAGTCGGTTTATATTGATGACGTTAAGGTTGAACAGTTAGTTGACAGTGAAGTTTTACTTTACAATACCTTAGGCGGCGAAAAGCTGGAACCCCAGCGTGCATTTGCGGGTCAGCCCTTCATCAGCTTTAAAGAACCCACTAAGACCGGTTATTTGTTTGATGGCTGGTATTATGATGCTGAATGTAAAAAGGAAGCCAAGGTAAATGATAAATTCCCCAGCGATAAGGCAGAAATAACCCTTTATGCTAAGTGGATAGCAGCACCTACCGCCGGTAAGGACTTTACCGCAGGCTCTTTTGATAGCGGTATATATAATAATGGTGTTAAGCCTTATGAAAATACTGTAGCAGATATGGACTCGGCTATTGATTTTACAAACGGTAAAGGTATGACCTCGAAGGTTGCATGGGTTAAGGATGCAGGTATTTACGGTAACGGTAGTGCCGAAACTGACGGCGCTTTAGCGTTCTGCAATGATTATTACAGCTCCTATAACGATAAGTTTGGATATAATGTTGTACGACTTGTAAATGAGGATGGCACACCGTTTACTGTAGTTAAGGGTGAACGTTATACAATAGCATTCGATTATATATTTGCTTCACATACAGGTCTATCCTATATTATCCCTGTAATTTCGGAGCACAGCGCGTATGCTGACATAGGCTATAATTCTTATCAGACTCTCGGCAAAGTATCCATTATGGAAACCGATACCGATTATCTTTCTTATAAGCAGTCCTTTGTGGCAGAAAGAACAGGTTATGTTTATCTTGCGCTTACAGGCCGTGACGACAATGCTAATGTTGATACACATTGTTATGAAAAGGTTTATGTTGATAACGTAAAAATTAAATGTGATTCTAAGGTTACAAAGGTTGTTATAAAGAATGGTAGCACTACCTGGTATACATTATACGGTGTTCAGGGCGAAAAGCTCGTATTGGCTAACGCTGTTAAGGAAGGCAGCGACACCTTTGACGGCTTCTATTTAGATGCTAACTTTACAACCAAGTTTGACGGATATTTTCCCGCAAACGACACTACAATTTATGTAAAGCTTAAGAAGGATAAATTTGATACTCCTTCCGATTTCTCAAAGCCTATTACTATAGATTTTGAAGAAACAGACCTGCTTGAAGTATTCTATCGTCAAAGCAAATATATGACAAGTTGGGGACGAGAGACTGTTAACGAATGGCAGTTTATCACCAATGATGCAAAGAATGCGTTAAGCGGTAAGAATTATATCAGGCTTAACGGCTTCAGCCATTATTGGAACCAGGCAAAGTTTGCACTTTATGATGTAAATCATCCCGAAAATGTAATGCTTCTTGATAAGGGCGGCAAATATCGTGTTACCGTAATGGTTCGTTGCGAGGATGTATACGAAGCTCCCGTTAATATGACTATCTGCCTTGAAAATCCGTCACAAAGACATCTCTTGGCTGAAAACGGTCATGTAACACTCACATATGTTCCGAAGGTGACAGAGACGGTTACTTTATGTTTGTCGGAGATATTGAAGTAAGTGCAGAAATGGCATATTATCCGTCGCTTGCAATCAGAAGAAACGCAAACGACCTTCAGACACTCTTTATCGATACAATAACTGTTGAAAAGTTAAGAAATTGCAATGTTTCGTTCGAAGAAAACGGCGGAAGCGCTGTAGAAGATGCAGTTGTTCAAATTCATGACCCTGTTTACGACCCCGGTATTCCTTATAAGGAAGGCTTCGTATTTGACGGTTGGTTTACCGATAAGAATTTCACTAAGAAGTGGGATTTTGATAAGGATACCGTTGAAGATAATATGACTCTCTATGCTAAGTGGTCGGTAGAGGTTATTGTTGAAGAAGAACCTGAAAAAGATGATGAAGAGAAGATAGATAACGGTAAAGCACCGAATCTTCTTGATGCCGATACAGTAGTTATTGACGATGCCGAAAATGATGGCATTTCACCATGGGTAATTATTCTTATTTGTGCAGGCGCAGGACTTATTTTAGTAGCTGCCGCACTTGTAATTATAATACTTATAGCTCGCAAAAAAAGAAACAAATAAGCCACGGATGGAGGAAAGAGATAAAATGAATAAAAGAATAATTGCTTTATTATTAGCTCTTGTTTTAATCGTTTCCGCCTTTGCAGGCTGTGGTCCGGTTAATAACAAGCAGGAAAGAAAGCCGCAGCTTGTTGTTGCGATGAATCCGATTTTGGCTTATGAAAACGGAGAAAATGTAATTGCGTTTAACGATGTTAAAAATGCAATGAGTTCCGACCAAAATTCCGCCACTCTTACATCACTTGCTGACGACACCGATTTGGTTTGGGTTTATAAGCAGGGTGAGGATTGGAAAAAACGCGGAATCTACGGTCTTGATAAGTGGCGTAACGGCGGATATATTTCCGCCGATAAGCTACAGGCATATACCTTCTTAAACGATGGTACAATTTCGCTAATGCCTTATACCACCAAAGCAGCAAAGCTAACCACCTATCAGAAGGAAGAGCCCACCGCTGCGGGAATTTTGCTTTCAGTATCGGGTAACGAAGAGGAAGCTCTCGGTTATCAAATTACTAAAAGCGGAACCATTGGTATACCCGCAGGCAAAATTACAGCCATTGAAAGCGTTGGCGGTGTTAAAACAGGCTTCTTGGCTGAGGACGGCACAAAAAGAAGTGCAGTAGTTAAGTTTATTGTTAATACCCGTGTGGTATGGTCGGGTGAGTTTTGCAACTCCACCGCAGGCGACGGTACTGCTGTAACCGAGCTTGCTTATCCCGATATTCCTGATATCGATGTTGAGGAAGGCGATATCTTCTTTATCAGTGTGAAGCTTGATGCCGAACTAAATGATAAGGATGATATAGGCTCTGATGAGAAACCCGATTCAGATAATAATAAGCCTATCGATACCGTTACACAAATTTCTCTTATGAACGAGTATGACTCTCGCTTTAAGATTGTGTACTCTAACGATGCAACAATTCCTCAAAAGCAAATCATTAGCAAAATGAGAAAGCAAATGGTTGATATATTTGAGGCGGACGTACTTAACAGCAGCGATGCTGCCAATGAGGTTGAATACGAAATTCTTATCGGTCGCACTAACCGAAAGGAATCGAAGCGCGCTTATGATGCGCTTACAAGCTTCCGCGCCAATAACGGTAAGGACTTTATTATCCGTATGGACGGTAAAAAGCTTGTTATTGCTGCAAATACTGACTATTCTTTGCAGCTTGCAGTAGATTATTTTATGGCAAACTATTGCAAAACCGATAAGGACAGTGTTCCGAGCAACTTGAATTACATTTCAAGGCCCAAGCTTTCAAGCATAGTTATTGACGGTAAAAATATTGCTTCTTTTACTATCAGAACTGAAAAGTATCCTTCTATTATGACAGTTAGGGCTGCCGAAGCGCTTGCTGAATATGTAGTAGATAAAACAGGCTATAACCTTAAAATCGAAAAGGATACAAAGACCACTGAAAACGAAATTTTAATCGGTCTTACTACCCGTTCGGGCATTTCGGCTGATACCTTTAAGTCCGAATCGTTGGATTTCCTTAAGGGCAAAAAGGGTAACACCTATAATAACGAGGACTACAATATTTTCGTTGATGGCAGTAAGCTTTTTGTTGAAGCAGGAAGCGATTATGCTACAAGTCACGCAGTTTTGAAGCTTATTGCTCAGATGGAAAAATCTGCTACATTACCAAAGAATCTTTCTCTCAGCGGTACATACAATAAAGGCGAATACACCTTGCTTAACGATTATGCTTACACTTGGGGCGACGAATTCTTTACATCTTCAGGCACTACATACAGCAAAAAGAATTGGAAGCTAATGGATAAGGGCTATATGGAGGATGAAGGCTGCTGGTATTCTAAAAACGACCCGTATTATCTTGCTTCAAAAGCATCACTTGAAGATAATGACCCCAATAACGATTTTGGTGGTCCTTGGGTTGTAGCAAGTAATCCCGATTATATGCAAGAGGGTACATCCAGAAACTTGGCAGAAAATGCCGTTATAAAGAATAATGTATTAGTTCAAACTTCTAAGAAGGCTGTAAACGGCTATAGCGGTAACATTATTTGTACTGACGGCAGAATGGAATTCCGTTACGGCATATTGGAAGCTCGTATAATGGCAGCTACTGCTAACGGTAATGCAGCTTGCTTCTGGACCAGAACAAAGGACGGCGGCAGTGTTGTTAATGAA
Organism: Oscillospiraceae bacterium; assembly: GCA_015066005.1. GTDB lineage: Bacteria > Bacillota > Clostridia > Oscillospirales > Acutalibacteraceae > UBA737. Next base: position 18,719 of record SVPF01000001.1, on the reverse strand, counting down.
ATAGATATTTATGAAAACTTTGGTGAAGATAGATTAAGACCCAATTTACACACTTGGGCAGACGTTCACACCAATCACGGCGCAATGATTACCTTAAGGGAAGAAGTGGCTCCCGCAAAGGGCGAAAGCTTTAGTGATACCTTCCATCATTTGGCTCTTGAATGGACTCCTGATTTTATAAATATGTATTTAGACGGTGAAATTTATCTTTCACAGGAAATTACCAGTGATACATGGTATGCGTTTAAAGAGACAACATATGTAATTTTCAATTGTACTTCACCATCTGCTCTTTATGCAGAAAACAAGCCCGGCAACTGGCTCGCCGGCGGTGATGTTGACCCCATGGAAGCTGCTAAATTGTTTGATACCAACGGCGACGGCAGGGTTGACGTAGAAGATTTCTATGAAGAACAATCTATTGACTATGTGCGTTTATATCAAATCAATTCACGCCAGTATTCTTTAAAAGCAAAGAAATAAATATTTAACTTTTTTGTTATCATTCCAAGAGCTTCTTGGAATGATAACAGTATTTTTACTCGGATAAGGAGGCAAAGCAGTTGAACAGATCTAGAAAAATTATAGCTGTGATAATGCTTTTGGTTTTGATTTTTTCTGTAAATGCCGAGGTTTTATATGCTTCCCACACGCATGACAAAAATAATAGCGACATTACTGCCAATATGGAGGTTTATCAGGATTATAAGACTGATGACAAGTTCGAAAAAGCAACCGAAATAATTGAATTGGATGCTAAAAATAGTTTATCGGGTGGTATTTTAACAGAAGACGGTACAGCCCTTAAAGTTACAAAGGGTAACGCCATTGAATTTTCAGTTAATGTTCCCGAAAGCGCAGCGTACAATATTGCCTTGTCTTTTGCACCGCTTGATGAAATTACCGAAAATTACAAAATTTCTCTCAAAATAGACGGTGAATCACCCTTTTCTGAATGTAATGAGCTTATCTTAATGGCGTTATGGGAAGATGATGGAGAAATCCGAACTCTTACTAACGGCGATCAGGTTAGCCCTCTTCAAAAGCATAAAGAGGGTTTTTATCTTCAAAAGCTTATGGATGATGAGGGAATAGAACGCTATCCTTACGAATTTATGTTGTCCAAAGGAAAACATAATATAAAGATTGAGGCTATCGGTAAAGACTTATTGATTGAAAAGGTTTGTTTTTTACCTCCTGAAATCGTTAAATCTTATAGCGAGGTTTCAAAAAATTACAGCAATTATGAGAAGTATACAGGCCCTCAAATTGTTATAGAAGCTGAAAATGCGGCTTATAAAAACGCTTATTCTTTATCATCAAAAAGTGATCAAAGCACTGCGGATATTTCACCCTCAAGTGCGACAAATGCTATTATTAACTATATAGGCGGCACCACATGGAATACACCGGGTGCTGAAATCACCTGGAGGGTAAAGGTTCCAAAGGACGGCCTATATAAGCTTGGTATTGCTTTTAAGCAAAGCTATGTTACCGACGGCGAGGTTTACCGTTGGCTTAAAATTGACGGCAAAACCCCATTTTTAGAAGCACAAAATATTAATTTTCCTTATTCTACCAAATGGCAATTTAAGGAATTTGCAAATGATAATAAAGGGGATTACCTTATTTATTTGACCGAAGGTGAGCACGAGCTTTCTTTGGCGGTTACCCTTTCGGATGTTGCTGAGGTTTTTGGCAGACTTCAAAAAATAGTTGGACCTTTGGGTGATTTGTATTTAGATATCGTTATGATTACGGGTGAAACACCCGACGCTAACCGAGATTATGAATTACATAAGCAAATTCCCGATTTCGAAAAAACCTTAGATGATGCGTATAAGCAGATAAATGCTTTAACGGCAGATATTGGAACAAACCTTAAAGTAAACGGCGAATTAAATGGCGCGCTTAAAAATATGGCCCGTATCATAAAAGAAATGAAGGATAATCTTTATGATGCGCATTTGCAGGTGCAAACCTTTTATTCGGCACAGCAAACCTTAAGCGCATGGCTTTATGACATTAAAAATATGTCACTTTCAGTGGACCAAATAATTTTGGCGGCTCCTGATAAGGAATTTGACACACCAAAAGCCGACTTTTTTGGAAGAATTAAATTTTTCTTAATGAGATATATTAATTCTTACCTAAACAATTCGTCATCGCTTAGCAGTAGTGATGATGAAACTCTTCCCAGCATTAAAATTTGGGTGAACTGGGGTAGAGATCAGGTGAAGGTGCTTAATTCTCTAATTCAGGACAGCTTCACACCGCAAAATGATGTTAATGTTACGGTTGAACAGGTTAATGCTACTCTTGTGCAGGGTGTGATTTCAGGCAATTCACCTGATTTATATTTACATATGGCAAGAACGGAGCCGGTTAACCTTGCAATGCGTGGCGTTCTTTACGATTTGAGGAATTTTGAGGACTATGAAAAGGTTTTAAAGGAAAATTTCCTTGATGGTGCGGAAACCCCATACATATACAAGAACGGAACCTATGCATTACCCGACACACAAAACTTCTTTGTAATGTTTTACAGAAAAGATATTTTGGAAAAAATGAAGCTGGACGTACCTGTAACTTGGGAGGATTTTCTTACCGTAACCGGCATATTACAGCGAAATAAAATGAATACTTATTTGCCCTATACAAAATTAGGTGCTGCAAATACAGTAAACATAGGTGCAGGCGGACTTACAATTTTTCCGACAATGCTTATGCAAAGAGGTGCTCACGTTTATAATAAGGAGCTTAATGCCACTAATTTAGCAAGTGCCGAATCGATAGAAGCCTTTAAGTTCTGGACAGAATTTTATACTGAATACAGTCTTGAACAGGATGCTAACTTCTATCAAAAATTCCGTATTGGAACTATGCCTTTAGGCATTGCAAGCTATACACAATATCTTACCATTAAGCTTGGTGCACCTGAAATTCAGGGCAAGTGGGGCATTGCACCCATTCCGGGAATTTTAAAAGAGGATGGCACAGTTGACAATACCTGCTCGGGCTCGGGTACAGGTGTTTCAATTATGAAATCAAGCAAAAATAAGGATGCCGCTTGGAAGTTTATTAAGTGGTGGGTATCTGCTGATACGCAGTACCGTTATTCAGCCGAGGTTGAGGCAATAATCGGTGAAACCGGTCGAACAAGCTCAGCTAATCCTGAAGCAGTATCACGTCTTAATTGGGAAGATGAAGCCTTGGAGGTTATTTTAAGTCAATGGAAAAAGGTAAAGGAGATACCCGAAGTACCCGGTAGTTATTATGTTTCGCGTTCTATTGACCAAGCCTTTTGGGCTACTAAAAACGGCAAAAAATCTGCTAAGGAAGCAATAATAGACTGGTCTGAAACCAGCGATAAAGAAATTATGCGTAAGATAAAAGAATATGCTAATAAGAATTACGGAGGTTGATTTTGAATGAAGAAAAATAAATTAATTACCGTAATTAAAGAACGCGGACAGATTTATCTGCTTATCGGTCCATTTTTAATATTGTTCTTTCTTATGACTGTATTACCCGTGCTGTCATCTGTTGTACTAAGCTTCTTTAATTTTGATATGGTTTCATTACCGACCTTTGCGGGTTTAGATAATTACCTTAGGATGTTTATTCAAGACGATGTGTTCCCAACTATTTTGAAGAACACTTTCGTATTGGCTATTTTAACGGGCCCCGCAGGATTTTTACTCTCGTTTGTTTTGGCTTGGATGATAAACGAGTTCCGTCCTGCTATGAGAACACTTCTTTCCTTTATGTTTTATGTTCCTTCCTTGGTCGGAAATGCGCTTTATATTTGGACGATAATCTTTGCAAGCGACAGTTATGGTTATATGAACAGCTTTTTGCTGTCAAATGGACTTATAACAGCACCAAAGCAGTGGTTTTCCGATGAAGCGCTTATAGTTCCTATTGTAGTTATAATTCAGTTATGGATGAGCATGGGAACCTCTTTCCTTGCAAATATTTCAGGTCTTCAGAATATCAACCCTGAATTGTTTGAAGCCGGCGCTGTTGACGGTATCAGAAATCGTTGGCAGGAACTTTGGTATATAACCTTACCGGGCATGCAGCATATGCTGCTCTTTAGTGCAGTTATGCAAATTGCTTCGGCGTTTTCTATAAGCAGCATCATAACCACCCTTGCGGGTTATCCTACAGTTGGGTATGCGGCCGATACAATTGTTTCCTATCTTACCGACGTCGGTTCGGTAAAATATGAAATGGGTTATGCATCCGCACTATCGGTAATGCTTTTTGTTATGATGTTTGGAACAAGATCAATTATTGTTAAGTTGTTGAAAAAGGTGGGGCAGTAATATGAAGACAAATTTAAAATTTAAACTGCCACAAAGACGAACTGACGGAGCGGTACGTAAATATACACGTTCAAAGTTTGGAAACTTTATGTTTTTTGCGTTTTTGTTTTTGTTTGGAGCCTTTTCGGTATTACCCCTTATATACAGTGTGGTAACATCATTTAAGCCGCTTGACGAATTGCTTGTATTCCCGCCGACACTTTTTACTGTAAAAAGACCGACTATAAATAACTATTTGGCTTTACCTGATTTGATTTCAGGTCTTAATGTTCCGTTATCAAGATATTTGACCAATAGCCTGTTTATAAGTATTGCCGGTACTGTTTTACACGTTATTGCGGCAACTGCGGCTGCCTTTGTTCTTTCAAAGGTTGATTTAAAGTTCAAGAAAACAATATTTCTTATCATTCAGTTATCGCTGTTATTTAATGCCTACACATTAAGCATTCCGCGTTATCTTATATATAACGGTATGGGTATTATCGATACATATTGGGTTTATATTTTACCCGCTATTCCGTCTTCAATGGGCGTATTCCTTATGAAGCAGTATATGGACGGCTATATTCCCGATGCTTTAATGGAAGCAGCAAAAATAGACGGAGCAAATTATTTGCGAATTTTCTGGTCAATTATTTTCCCGAATGTTAAGCCCTGTGTGCTTACCCTTGTTTTGTTTGCATTCCAATCTATTTGGGCAACAATTCCTACAGGTACTATCTTTAATGAATCATTAAAAACCTTGCCTACGGTTATGTCTACCATAAGCGCAGGCGGTATAGCCCGTTCGGGTGCTTCTATGGCGGCAACCGTAATTATGATGATACCTCCCATTGTTGTTTATTTGTTCTCTCAAAGCAGTATTAAAGAGACAATGGGCAGCGCAGGTATAAAGGGTTAGGAGGCGGATGATATGTTGAGAAAAAATAATTTTAAATTATTCGCCTGTATGGGTCTTACAATTATACTTTTGGTTTCAATACTCACTACCAATGTTTTTGCGGCAACCTTTGCTACTTCACCCGCCACAACGGAGGAAAAGCCGTTTGAAACCTATACCTATTGGGATGGACTTGGCAGCACGGCAAAAACCAAGGCTTATTGTAAACCGATGTATGAGCCGAAAACCGTTATAGATGCAACAGTTCTCGGTACGGCGCTTTTTGGCAGTATAGATGATGTTTGTACATCTGACGGCTACACATACATTTTGGATAGCAATTCCTCAAAGGTATATGTGCTTGACGAGAATTACACCTTAAAAACCGAAATCAATAATATTGTTTATAAGGGTGAATCGCTTTCCATAAAGGGTGCTTCGGGTATTTTGGTTAAGAATGAAAAAATATATATTGCCGACACAAAAAATGCCAGAATTTTGGTTATGGATATCAGCGGTAATGTAATCCATTATCTTACACTTCCAAAGTCAAAGCTCATACCCAGTGATTTTAAGTACGCTCCTCAAAAAATTGCAATTGATTCAAGAGATTATCTTTATATTTCAAGCGATGGTTCTTATTATGGCGCACTTGTATACTCGCCCGATATGGAATTTTTAGGCTTTTATGGTGCAAATACTGTTGCGGTTTCGGTAGGGGATGCCCTTAAAAACTTTATAACTAAGATTTTTTCTACCGATGAGAAAAGAGCCGCATCTGTAAGGGCTTTGCCGTATCAGTTTACTGATTTTGTAGTGGGTCCTAATGATTTTATATATACGGTTACATCTGCTTCGGGTACGAATGTCGCCAAGGGACAGGTTAAAAGACTAAATCCGGGCGGTAAGGATGTGCTTGGTAAAGAGGATTATAACTTTGCCGATGAATCAAACAGGCTTATTCAGTCAGAATCGCTTAAGGCGATTGATGTTGATGGTGACGGATTTTTCTACGTTTTGGAAAGCGGTGTGTATAACCGCATTTTCTGGTACGATGAGGAATGTAATTTGCTTTGCGTTTTCGGCGGTGCAGGCGGAGTTCAGGGACAAAAGGGAACCGTTTCTCTGGGCGGCGCAATTACAGTTAACGGAACAGACGTTATTGTAAGTGACCCCGTAAATAAGAACATTACTGTTTATTCCATTACAAATTACGGAAAAACTGTAAGAGAAACCCAACTTGATACCCTTAAAGACAATTTTGAGGATACTGTGGAAAGCTGGAATGATGTGATAAAAGCTGATGTTAATAATCAGCTTGCATATCGTGGCCTTGCAAAAGCGTACTACACAATGGGCGATTATGACAAGGCAATTGAATATTCAAAGCTTGGCGCTGACCGAGAAACCTATGCAAATTCATTTGTAAAGCTCAGAACAGCCTTTTTAGAAAAATATTTCACAATCGGTATTCTGATAATGGCGCTGGTTGTGGCTGTAGCTTTATGGCTTTTACATTTGAAGAAGAAAAAAGGTATTGTTTTATTAAGGAACGAAAAAGTAAAAAATATGCTTTCAAGCGTGTTCCATCCGTTTGAAGCCTTCAGATTGGTTAAAGAAAAGAATATGGGCTCTGCCGTGTTGGCCACTGTTTTGCTGGCATTGTTTTACATTGTCACTGCAGTAAGTGATGTGGCTTCGGGTTACGCCTTTAACAGATTTGATGCTTCAAGCTATAATTCATTCTTTGTACTGCTCAGAACGGTTGCACTTGTGCTGTTGTTTGTTATTTCAAATTGGCTCGTTTGCGTCCTTATGGGCGGTATAGGTAAGCTTAAAGAAATATATATAGTTACCTGTTACAGCTTAATACCCACCATTGTGGCGACTGCTACGGGCATTTTACTGTCACATGTGCTTTCTCCTGACGAGTTTGTATTTGTAACTATATTCCAGACTATATGCACTGCTTATACCTTTATAATATTGGCAGTTGGCATAATGAAGGTTCACGATTACGAGTTTGGCAAATTCCTTGGAACAACAGCGGTTACGGTTATAGCAATGCTTATAATTGTATTCTTGATTTTCCTCGTGTTTATGCTGGCTCAGCAGGTTTACGGTTGGATAGGCACAGTATTCACCGAATTAAAATACCGTTGATGAAGGAGGAAACTTAAATGAAAAAATTTTTAATAAGTTTTCTTTGTGTATTAACGGCTTTATCCTTAGCGGCTTGTATGACAGGCTGCGGTAAAGAAAGTAAACCATTGAAAACCTTTTTATCTTATACGGAACAAAGCTTTGATTCCGATTATACCGCCACAGGCGTTGTTTGTGAAAATGACAATTGGCAGCTCAAATGGGATAACGTAACCAAAAGGGTAAGCTTTGTTGAAAAAGCAACCGGCTATACCTGGGGACAAATACCCGTTGAAGCCGAAGCTCCGCAATATCAGGAAAACGGTACGATAAAGAAAAATCATCCGCAGCTGGAATCGGTTATAAGGGTGATTTATCAGGACCCTAAATCCTTTGATGACGTTACGGCTTATTCATATACCGGTGCCGTTCAGACTGACGGTGTATATGTTGAAAAAATAGATAACGGCATAAGGGTTACCTATGATTTTTTGGAAAACGAATTTTCGGTAGCGGTTGATTACACAATTGCTGAAAATTCCTTTAAAATCACGGTTGACCCCACAAAAATTTCCGAAGGTGAAGAATTTAAGATTCATTCGGTTGCAGTTGCACCCTTCCTTTGCGGAATGAAAAATGATTCAGAGGATAGTTGGTTATTTATTCCCGATGGCTCGGGCGCGGTAATCAAGCCCTTTGAATCTGACGGTGTTGGTAGTGTGGGTCAAAAATATGTTTATGGCAAAGACCTTTCTTATCAAACTTATTCCAAACAAAATCCGGACGAGCAAATCAATATGCCTGTTTTTGGCGCTAAAAAGGGTGATAATGCGATATTTGCAGTTATCACTTCAGGTGCTGAAACGGCCGCTATTAACTGGAATATCGGCTCCGCAAACATAGGCTATTCAAGTGTATATCCTGAATTCAGAATAAGAGGCTTTAGTTATATTAAGCGCCCCGATAATTTTGTTACAACCACTACCTTAGGCTCTTTCAAAATATTCAGCGACGGTATTGTAACAAGGCCTTTGGAAATTGAATATTTTGCGCTTTTTGGTGAAAAAGCAAGTGTTTACGGTATGGCGGAATGCTACCGCGAATACTTAAGTGAAAAAATGGGTCTTAGCAAAGACCTGAAGGAAGAAAAAACCGCAACCTTTAAATATATTGGTGCGGTAATTCAGCCCGATTTTGTTGTGGGTGTTCCTACTGAAAAGCTGTTCCCGTTAACAACCACTAAGCAGGCCCTTTCAATGACCGAGGAGCTAAGCGCAAAAATCGGCAACAACATAAATATTCAGCTTGTTGGTTTTGGAAAAACCGGTATTGATATCGGTGAGGTTGCAGGCGGCTTTACGGTGGCAGGTAAGCTCGGTGGCAAAAAGGGTATGAAAAACCTTATTGAAGCCCTTGATAAGAAAAAAATCAATTCCTTTATGGATTTCGATTTAATTTCGTTTGAAAAAACGGGTGCGGGCTTCGGCAAATCCTCTGCAGCTGTTTATCACGGCGGTCAGGTAGTGAAATATACAAGCTTTGATACTATAAGCAAGCTCGAAAATCAAGATAGATTTTTCGTTTTATCAAGAAATAATCTTTTTACTGCTTCTAATAAGGTAAGTAAAAAGGCTGAAAAGCTGGGCCTTAGCGGTATATCCTATGCTTCACTTTCAAATACTGTTTATTCGGATTACAGCGAGCAAAAATATTATATCAGCGGTAATATTGCCGAAGATGTTGAAAAAATTTATAATTCGGCCGCCGAAGCAGGTTTTAAAACCTTAAGCAGCGGAGCTAATGTTTATGCAGCAGTAAGCTCGGATTATATAAATGATGTGCCGCTGTATTCGTCTGATTATCAAATTACAAGCTATGATGTGCCTTTTTACCAGTTAGTATTTAAGGGCTATCGCGCTATGAGCTCGGTATCACTTAATTTGTGCAGTAATAAGCAGGATGCATTACTAAGATGTATTGAAAGCGGAATTTCACCTTCATACACACTTTATTACAACTTTGATAAAGAGCTTGTAACCAATGAGCATTCGTTTATTTTTGGCTCGCATTTTGAGGGTAATAAAGAAGATATTATAAGCACAGTAAACAGTGTTAAAGCTTATCTGGATAGCATTAACGGAGCAACTATTACTGATTATATCCGTTTGAGCGATATGTCATCAGTTACGAAATTTGATAACGGTGTATTCACGGTTGTAAATTTCTCGGACGTGGATATCATTACCGATTATGGTAAGGTTCCTGCTAGGAATTATATTACAGGGAGGGGAGAATAAATGAAAAATCGCAAGCCAAAAGGTCTTGAAACACTTAAATCACGTTATGCATTTATCTTCCTGTTCCCTTGGATAGTGGGAATGGTATTCTTTTTCCTTATGCCTATTATTCAGTCGGCATATTTTAGCTTTGCTCACATTTCGATTGAAATGGATGGCATTAAAACCTCCTTTATGGGACTTGATAATTTTAAATATATTCTATTTAAGGATACTCAATATATTGACAGCTTTATAGAAGCGGTTACCGATATGTTAATATCCGTGCCATTTATTTTGGTGGTAAGTCTTATATTGGCGGTTTTGTTAAATAACAAATTCCGCGGCAGGCTGTTTTTTAGGTCACTGTTTTTTATGCCCGTAATAATAGCCAGCGGTGTTGTTTTAGATCTCTATTTAGGCGCAGCTTCAAGTAACGCTACTGAGGTTGCGGTTAATGATGCAGTATCCTTTGGAATGATGGATTTTTCTGAAATTTTTACTGCGCTTAACCTTCCAACCGCTATTGAAAGCTATCTTTCGGTAGCACTTGACAATTTGTTTATGCTTGTTTGGCAAAGCGGTATACAAATTATATTGTTTATAGCAGGACTTCAGTCAATTCCCGACCTGCTTTATGAGGTTGCACATGTTGAAGGTGCTACAAAGTGGGAAGAATTTTGGTTTATAACCCTGCCTATGCTTGGACGAACAATGTTTTTGGTAATTGTTTTCACTATTGTTGAAAATATCACCAAAAGCAATAACGAAATTATTTCTCACGGCTATAATTTCTTTAACAATATGGATTATGGCAGAGGTTCGGCATCGTTGTGGTTTTATTTCCTTGTTGTAGGAATTGTTGTGGCTATAGTGCTATTTATTTATAACAAAGTATTCTTAAAGAGGTGGAGTTAATATGCTAAAAAATAAAATTCAGATTAACAGTAGCATAATCCGCCGAAGGATACCTGAAGTGATTATATCATTGGCGCGGCTTTTGTTTTTAATTATTGTAGGGTATATAGTTTTATATCCGATACTGTATATGTTTGTATCGGCTATTAAAGACAGGGACGCCTTGCTTGATATGGAACATATTTGGGTTCCGGTAAGCTTCAGCTTTAGCGCTTTTGCCGAAGCTTTTGAGCTTATGAATTTCGGAAACGCTTTAAAACAAACCCTTTTGGTGCAGGTTTTAAGTGCCGCAATTGAGGTTTTTGTTTGTTCGTTTATAGCTTATGGCTTTGCGCGTTTTAAGTTTAAAGGAAAACCAATATTTACCTTTTTACTTATACTTTCGCTTCTTATTCCCATACAAATGTACACACTATCAATGTCAATAAATTTCAGGAATTTACATATTTTTAACACACCCTTTGTTTATTGGCTTCCATCATTGTTTGGTGTGGGTATCAGAAGTGGTATGATGATATTTATTTATCAGCAGTTTTTTATAGGTCTTCCAAAGGAGCTTGAGGATGCCGCATATATAGACGGCGCAGGCCCCGTGAAAACCTATTTCAGCATAGCGCTTCCGTCTTCAAGCGTTGTAATTACAACCGTTGCCGTGTTGTCTTTTGTGTGGCACTGGAATGAATACCATCTTGCAACACTCAGCTTCTTGTCTGAGGATGCTCCGCTTTCTATGACAATGAATTTCCTTGAGGTATATTTGCAACAAATTGGTATTTATAAAGGTTGGCCCGAATATTCAACACTTGTTAGTGCGGCTTGTCTTATGTTTATAGTAATACCGCTTGTGCTTTATATGATATTCCAACGCAAGTTTGTTCGTTCTATAGACCGTGTGGGTATTACAGGCTAAATTTCAACTTAGTCAGTGAGCCACTTAAAGTGGCTCACTGACTGTAGTTAAAAATTATATTCAAGTTAATTTGCTAAAGTTGATTTAAATATAACTTTTGACCGGGCGGTGAATTATATGAAGGATAAAAATATTGGCATTATTTCAAACGGCGTTTATCTAATTGATAAGGTCGGGTTTGCTAATAATGTGCCTGCCTTTTTCGGCGGCGAAAATGAAGGGGTTTTTGCAGGCGGTGATAACAGCTTTATTGCTTGCATAAAAAACGCCTTATATAAGGATATAACCGATTATGTAACAAAACTGGAAAAACAAGGTTATTCAAAAATATTTGAAAATAAAATAGGGGATAATGTTTTTTATTCTTATAAAAATGCTGATAATTTGATTTTTGTTTATTATATTAAGGCATTAAAATCTGTAAGAATTATTGCAGAGCTCTATTATGATATTGTTTATAACGAACCATTTGAGGATATTGTTAAACCTTGCGTGATAACAAGCTCTGCCTGTGACAGAAATTATTATATCCGTTTACCAAATAATAAGCTGGTTGTTATAGACGGCGGCTGGCGTATTGAAGACAGGTCTAGGTATGAACCGCAAGAATTGCTTTATGAAATGTATAAGGAAATGGTGGAAATATGCCAAAACGAAAATATAAAGGTTCCGCTTTGGATAATAACCCACGCTCATAACGATCACGCTAAGGTTTTGGAGCTTCTTTACACAATGCCATTTGCGGATAAATTTACTATTGACCGTATTTTATATAATTTCCCTGATGATGAGCATTTAAAGGAAAAGCTTCAGGTGCCAGATGAAAAAATTGTTGAATCGGCAAACAATTTAAAGGATTGGCATAACAAGGCGGGTAAGGATTATCCTTATGAAGATATTTTTTATAACTGTCCCTTTCCCGTGTATGAAACAATCGGCTATGAAAGTATTTGCCGAAAGGCATTTAACCAATACGGTGCTGTAAATATTAAGGCTCATAACGGTATGCGCTTTAATATGTCGGGTGTGATTTTCGAGGTTTTGCACACTCCTGATGATGATATGCCCACTATTTATGAAAATATGAATGATACCTCGTTGGTTATCAAAATGACATACGAAAACTCGGTTACGCTTTGGCTTGGTGATATGGGTGTAATACCGGGTGATTCCTGCATAGAAATGTATGGCGATTATCTTAAGTGCGATGCGGTTCAGGTATCGCATCACGGTTGGGGCTCAGCTTCTTGGGAATTCTTTAAGCTTTTAAATCCCTCTATTTTGCTTTGGAACAATTCGGAATTTGGCTTCCAATATGCCGATAAATACCAAGGCTACGGTAAAACCGAATCCAGCACACGCCTTTTCAATATGCCTTGTGTAAAGCAGAATTATTTTTGCAATACCATAAAAATGAATTATATTGATTTACCGTTTGAATTTTCTGAAGCTGATAATAAAAAGGCTAAGAATAAGCTTCTTGTTAGCGCCGCCAGCGACCGAACCTTTATGTTAAGGCTTGGCGACGGTAAGCTGATAATGATGAACGGAGGTTGGAGAGAGGAAGCCTGGAACAGATATAATCACGATGATTTAATGAAAAAGCTTTTTGGCGAAATGCAGTATTTTTCAGGAAGCGACACCGTGACCGTGGCGGCATATATTATGACCGACACGGAAAATGACAACCAGTTTTTCAATAATCTCAACAGTGCTGATTTTAGCGATAAGGTTAAAATTGAAAATATAATCTCTGCACCAAATTGCAGCAATCTTGATTTGGGCGAAGCCAAGATAGAAATTCTTTATGCTAATAATAAGAAAACAGTGGTTAAAATTATCCTTGGCGGCAAGGAAATTATATTTACAGGTAATATGACCGATGAAATTAGTAAAGAAATTATACAAAGCGGTCGGTCGCTTAAATGTAATATAGTTCAAATTGCGAACCACGGATATAACGATTGTGGCGTTTTGGAATTCTACGAAAATACCAATGCTAAAATCGGACTTTGGAATACAAGTGAATACGCTTACCGCTTCTTTAATAAAACCGAGGGTTATGAAAAAAGCGAGGTAAGCACTAAGGTATATAATTTGGAAAGCTTTGAAAAACATTATTTTTGCGATAGAATTTTACCTCAAATTATTTCGCTGGGTTAAAAAATTTTTATATAGGGTATAGAATATGAGAATTTATGAAAATATTAACAAAACAAGTGAAAACCGCCTGAAGACCAGAGCGTTTTATATTCCTAAGGGTATTTCGGAATATACACTTTTAAACGGAATTTGGGATTTTGCTTTTTTTGAAGAAAATTACAATTTGCCGGAAAAGGTAGAAAAGTGGGATAAAATAAAGGTGCCTTCTTGCTGGCAGCTTGAGGGATATGAAAATCCTAATTACTGTAATATTAACTATCCTTTTCCGATTGACCCACCCTATGTTCCCGATAAAAACCCCTGCGGTGTATACCAACGCTCATTTAATATAGAAAAGCTTTGGGGTAAGGTATATTTTGTTTTTGAAGGTGTAGCCTCATGCGCTTTCTTATACATAAACGACCGTTATGTCGGGTTTACTCAGGGGAACCATTTCTCAGCCGAATTTGATATAACCGATTATGTTAAAGAAGGCGAAAATACCGTAACCGTAAAGGTGCTTAAATGGTGTGTCGGAAGCTATCTTGAAGACCAGGACCATTTCCGTTATAACGGTATTTTCAGGGATGTTTATCTTTTACAGCGCCCCTTTAATCATATTTCTGATATTGAAATTATCCCTAATAGCGAAACGATAAATATTAAAATTGATGGTACTGCAAATGCTACAATCCTTGATGGTGACAATGTTATATATAACGGCTTAATTTCTGAAAAATTGGTGTTCGCCCCACAAAACCCTATTTTGTGGAATGCTGAAAAGCCACATTTATATACCGTGCTGTTAAGCCGCTGCGGTGAAGAAATAGTTTTAAAAACCGCTCTTAGAAAAATTGAAATTTCGCCCGAATATGAACTGCTTATCAATGGTGTACCGGTTAAGCTTCACGGTGTTAATCATCACGATACCAGCAAATATAACGGTTGGTGTCAGACCGAGAATGAGCTTCGCAAGGATTTGTGTCTGATGAAAAAGCTCAACATTAACTGTGTGAGAACGGCGCACTATCCACCTACACCTCAATTTATGGAGATGTGCGATGAGCTTGGCTTTTATGTGATTTGTGAAACCGATATTGAAACTCACGGCTTTGTACGACGTTATGCAGATGTTGTTTATAAGCTCGATGTTGAGACGGGCGAATGGCCTGCAACCTTCCCTGATTGGAAGACCGAGCATATCGAACGCATGGAAAGAATGGTTGAATATTACAAGAACTTTCCATCGGTTATTATGTGGTCAACAGGCAATGAAAGCGCTCATGGTATAAATCATCTTGAAATGATTAAGTGGACAAAGGAAAGGGATAACAGTCGCCTTGTTCACTGCGAGGATGCTTCCCGTAAGGGCGAATTTGAAAACGCCGATGTTTTTTCATGGATGTATCCATCGTTAGAGGCAGTTGAGCAAAAGGCAAACAACCCTGAAATTAATATGCCAATCTTCCTTTGCGAATATGCACACGCAATGGGAAACGGTCCCGGAGATATTTATTATTATAACGAATTATTTGACCGTTACCCCAAGCTTATTGGTGGCTGTGTGTGGGAATGGGCTGACCATGTTGTTACTGTGGATGGGGTTGAAAAATACGGCGGCGATTTTGAAGGGGAATTAACCCACGATAAAAACTTCTGCTGTGATGGCGTTGTTTTCGCTGACCGTTCGTTTAAAGCGGGAAGCTATGAAATGAAGGCGGCATATCAGCCAATTAAAACCACTTTTGATAACGGTGTTTTAACTGTTTATAACAGGCTTGATTTTACAAATCTTAACGAATATACATTAAAATATGATATTGAGGTTGACGGTAAAAAGGTGTCAACCAATGAAACCGTTTTGAATTTGGCACCACACAACAAAGCGGGAATTGCTATTAATACTGAAAAATACAGTTGTAAGTACGGCGCATTTCTAAATGTGTATTTAATAAAAAATCAAGAGGAGATTGCGGCAACACAGCACAAATTAGAATGTGAAATAACCACAGAAGCTGAAACAAATTTAGCCGCTTTAACCGAAAATAATGAATACGTTTATGCCTGTGGTAAGAATTTTTCTTATCAGTTTTCTAAAAAAACGGGTAATTTTACAAGCATTAAAATTGCCGATGTTGAGCAAATTGCAAGCGGAATAGCAATTTCTGCGTTTAGAGCACCTACTGATAACGACTGTAACGTTAAGGCAAAATGGGCATTTATGGATATATGGCAGGGCGAAAACTTAGATAGAATGTTTTCTAAGGTTTATAACTGCTGTATAGAAAACGGTAAAATTGTTGTTTCGGGTGCGCTTGCGGGAGTATCACGAGCGCCATTTGCAAGGTATACTTTAACGGTTTCTATTTTCGAAAACGGAAAAATTGATTTTAATCTTTTTGCCAAAATTCGTGACGGTGTTATCTGGCTGCCAAGATTTGGTTTTGATTTTACCTTGCCTCAAAATGCAAATAACTTCAGGTATTTTGGTTACGGCCCTTATGAAAGCTATTGCGATTTGCATAACGGCTCTAAGGTTTCACTTTATGAAAGTAATACCGAAAAGGAATATGTGCCTTATGTAAGACCGCAGGAGCACGGAAATCATTACGGTACTAAAATGCTTAAAATCGGAAATATGGTAATAAAAGCTAATGACGGTTTCGAATTTAGTGTTTCGGATTACAGCACAAATGCTTTATATAAAGCTGAGCACACCGACGAGCTTCAAAAAGACGGCTTTGTTCATTTGAGGGTGGATTATAAGGTTTCGGGCATAGGCTCTAATTCCTGCGGACCATACCTCGATGAAAAATACCGCCTTAAAGAAAAAGAAATTAATTTTTCCTTTTCTATCAATACTAAATAATTAAAACGGTCAATATGTTAAAGGATTTTTATGGCATTTGTCTTTGTAAAAACTTAATTGTTGAGATTTTAATGCCGTGGTAAACTATAATTGTGATATTGCACACAATTTCTGCAACTCAGGGGGGTAAAAATTAACCAAATTGTTAAAACTATCGGTAAAAACAAAAGGTATTTTTAACAATCAATGATTGTTTATCTTCATTATTTTTAAAAAGAAGGGAAGATCGTTTATGAAAAAAATTATTTCATTGGTTTTGACCGTATGTATGTTATTTACTATGGTCTATGCGGCTTGTGTTACTGCATCGGCAGCAACTACCGCTAGTACAACTGTAGAAGATATCGCGGTTGATTTGTCAAAACTTTATCGTATTGGTACTGATATTACTGCTAATATGGAAAATCTTACCGATGGTGGTGTTAATATTACAGTATCTAACTACACACAGCAAATTTTCGGCTCTGACGGTAAAATTCCATCCAGCGCTTTATGGATGGGCGGCGCAATTTTTGCTGTGAAGGATGATAGCGATAATTATATCATTTTACAGACCGGATATGAGTATGTAATTAACATTATGTATGATGTTACGGCTGTTGGCACAACCGATACATACTATCAGCCACAAATTGGTTTGGCTCGCAATAATCATTCGGGCAATCCGGATCAGGACAACGGCACTGTAATTTACACTGCTCAAAAGCGCTCTTCAATCGGTAGTTACAGCATTACTTACAGAACTACACCCAATGGCACTCAACCTTTAAGACTTGCTTTTGGTGGTCACGGCACTTTTAATATTAAATCTATGTCTATTAAAAAGGTGATCAAAACTGCGTCTAGTGCTGTAAATATGGATTTAACCAACGTTGAACCTATTACGGTAACAAATCCCTCATACTCAAATCTTACACCTGCAACCGAAGAAACCCCCTTCAGCATAGATGTTAATGCTACGTATGCATATAACGGTACGTTGTTTGATGGTACAAATACTTGGTTAAACACTTGGACCGTTATGTATCTTAAAACATTGATTCCCCTTAAGTTAGATGCAGAAAATTGTCTTGTTGCAACACAAGCAAAGAATTACACTATTAAAGTAGAATATAAGGTTAACGCAACTTCTGCAACTGCAACTAAGGATTATCCCGAAATCGGTATTGTTTATAATAACGGAAGTAGCACTACGGCGGATAACGGCAGCAAGGTTATTGCCGCTCAGCGCATCAATCCTACTGACGTTGGTGTTAAAAAAACCCTTACCACAACTGTAAATGGTATAAGTAACAACAATCGTCCGCTCCGCCTTGCACTTACAGGTAAAGGCACATTTGAAATTTCTTCAATTACTATTACAGAAACTACAAATGCCATAGCCATCACTTTTGTTGATGACGGCGTGTCTACCTTCGATTGTATTGTTTCCGGTGAAGCACTTCCCACCCCAGAAAAAACAGGTTACAGCTTTGAAGGTTGGTATTCTAACGCAGATTTTACTGGTGCCAAAGTTGAGAAGGCTTCGGCTAATGATTCTACCCTTTATGCAAAGTGGGTCGCTGTTTGCACTCATGAAAACAAAAAGGATGAAATAATTGAAGCGGCAACATACTTTACAACCGGTCTTAAGAATATTGTTTGTGACGACTGTAACGAACCGCTTGAACAGGGTGTTGTAATTCCTTGCGACACTGCAAATCCTGTAAAATTCGGTACCCCTGTTCTTAACCCCGAAACCAACGAATTAACAGTTAATTGGAAATATAGCGACGCACTTGCTACAGATATTGCAAAAGCTACCAATAAAGCCGTTAAGGTTATTTTAGTATTTGATGAAAAGGAATATGACATAACACTTAATACTGTTGGAAGCTTGGAAG
The DNA here is from genome assembly GCA_015066005.1 of Oscillospiraceae bacterium. Taxonomy (GTDB): domain Bacteria; phylum Bacillota; class Clostridia; order Oscillospirales; family Acutalibacteraceae; genus UBA737. The sequence goes on along the minus strand of SVPF01000001.1, from coordinate 368 downwards.
AAACATTAACCCTTCAGGGTGTTAATGCTGAAAGATTTAATGCCGAGTTCAGCGTAAAGCTTGAATTTACAGTTGACAGTTATGACACAGCAACACTTAACGCAGTGGCTAAGTCAGCAGCAGTTAAGGTAAGCGACACACTTGACAGCACCAATGAAAAGGCTGAAGCTTATAACAAGCTTATTGAAGAAATCGGCAAAGTAGAGAATGCAGTAGTTGCAGGTGAAGGCACAGGTAATGATGACTTTACTGCAGGCGCTTCAAAGGTAGATATTGCAAACGGCAAGGCTGAAATTAAGTTTGTTGCAACTAAGGCTTTAATTGATGAGCTTAAGGGTAAAGCAGATTATAACGGTACTAGAACTACT
>SVPF01000030.1 GCA_015066005.1 Oscillospiraceae bacterium | reverse complement strand
TTTCCCAATCTTGAAATGCATTGTTATCCATAGTATTTGCCAACACCTTTCCTGCTCTCCATGAACAACTTTCTGCATAATTGCGTACTTTGCACCACAATTCGTCTGATGATGTAATCGCTCTATAATTCATATTTACCTCGTCAAATTCAAGTTTGTATAATAGATTATACCATGATTTTGCAATGTAATCAAGGCGAAGCCTTGTATATCATCCGCAACTTGTTGCGGTATATCATCAACACGAAGTGTTGCATTTCATCAAGCCGCAGGAAAAATACACGCTGACGCGTGATGAGATACAGCCCCAAAGGGGCTGATGATATGCACCACGCTTCGCGCGGTGATGATATGCCAAGCCTGCGGCTTGGATAAAAAAAGAAGGAACTTTTGGTAGACAAAAGTTCCTTCTTTTTTGGCCCGCCCGAAGGGATTCGAACCCCCGTTCTTCAGAATCGGAATCTGCTGCGTTATCCAGCTGCGCCACAGGCGGAGATATTAAAATATAGTAAAAGCGAAAAGAGAAAAGTGAAAAGAAAATGTGCGCCGTTGGCACGATATATATCGTTTCGCTTTGCGAAACACATTTTCTCTTATCTTTTCTCTCTTATCTTTTTTCTAAAGTAAACCCTTAATTTTACTTTTCATATCCCTTAGGGTTGCCTGACTGCCAGCGCCAAGTGTCTTCACACATTTCAACAATACCAAGCTTAGCTTCCCAACCAAGTACAGCCTTGGCCTTGTCGGCATTTGCATAAACTTCATCAGGGTCACCGGGGCGGCGGGGGTCAATAACATAAGGTACATCAATGTTATTAGCCTTAACGAAAGCATCACGAAGCTGTAAAACGCTTGTGCCGTTACCTGTGCCAAGGTTAAAGGCCTCACAGCCCTTGTTCTGAAGTGCCCAGTCAACTGCTTTAACATGGCCGTTTGCAAGGTCAACAACGTGGATATAGTCACGCACACCTGTACCGTCAACGGTTTTATAATCATCACCGAAAACGTGAAGCTTTTCAAGCTTGCCAACAGCAACCTGTGATATGTAGGGCATCAAGTTATTGGGAATACCCTTGGGGTCTTCACCGATAAGGCCTGATTTGTGTGCGCCGATTGGGTTAAAGTAACGGAGAAGGGCAATACACCAATCATTATCGGCAACGTAAAGGTCACGAAGCATTTCTTCAATAAACAGCTTTGTTCTGCCGTAGGGGTTAATTGCGCCAAGCGGCATGCCTTCAACCAAAGGCATAACGGTAGCAACACCGTAAACGGTGGCGGAAGAGGAGAAAACAATCTTCTTAACGTTAAATTCGTTCATAACCTCAAGCAAAACAAGTGTGCTTATAAGGTTATTATCGTAATACATAATGGGTTCGCGAACAGATTCGCCTACTGCCTTAAGACCTGCAAAGTGAATAACAGCTTCAATTTGGTTTTCCTTAAAAATTTGGCGAAGGGCTTCCTTGTTGCGAACATCCTCTTCATAAAATTTAACAGCCTTGCCTGTGATTTGCTGAACACGCGCAAGAGATTCCTTGCTTGAGTTGTCGAGATTATCAACAACAATAACCTCATAGCCTGCGTTTTGCATTTCAATACAGGTATGACTTCCGATATAGCCGGCACCGCCGGTAACGAGAATTGCCATTTATTATTCCCCCAAAATATATTTTCTATTGCTATTTTATAATAGATGTTACGGTTTGTCAAGAAACGGGGCGGGGTAATTTTAGATTTAATTTAGGATTATATGATTTTTTGTAATAAAAAGCTTTTGCTGTTACAAAATGGCAGGGCGGCTTTTTCTTTTGTTGTTGACAAACAGTAGCCCATTTGATAAAATCAATTGGCAGGATTGGTTTTATATTTTTTGCTTAACAGTTTTTATGATGTTTAAAATTCAGGGAGTGAATTATATTGGATTGGTGGGTAGCACTTCGAGTATCGGTTTTTGCGGTACTTGCGGTATTGACGTATTACAAAAAAATCTATAAGTATATAGGCTTTTTTGTAAAGGCTAAAAAGTTTGAGCCTGCACCTCAAACCAAAAAATACGGAATTGTAATTGCCGCCCGTAATGAAGAATTGGTTATTGGTAATCTTGTAAAAAGCTTACACAACCAAACATACCCACGCGAGAATTTTCGTGTGTTTGTGGTTGCTGATAACTGTGATGAAAACGACAGAACAGCCGAAATTGCAAGGGAATGCGGCGCCACCGTATACGAGCGCCATTGTCCCGAAAAGGCAAGAAAGGGCTGGGCCTTGGAATATTTGTTTGAAAATATTGAAAAGGATTTTGGTATACAAAGCTTTGACGGATATCTTTTCTTTGATGCCGATAATGTGGTATCGCGCGATTATCTTGAAAGAATGAACGAAGCCTTTTCCACAGGCGTTGATGGCGTAATCGGTTATAGGAATTCCAAAAACTTTGACCAAAACTGGATTTCGGCGCATTATTCAATTCACTTTATGCGCAGTTCTATGAATTTGCACAGACCAAGAGGTAGGTTAAATCTTTGTACCCATATTGCAGGTACCGGATATTTGCTTTCTTCTGAAATGCTTAAGAATGGCTGGCATTACAGCAGTCTTACTGAAGATACGCAGGCCACAATGGATTTTGCCGTTCAGGGCAAGCGAATTGAATATTGTGAAGCGGCGGAATTTTTTGATGAACAGCCTTATGAAATAAGGGTTATGCTGCGTCAACGTCTTCGTTGGGCTAAGGGCCGTATGGCTTGTTTCTTCCGTTACGGCGCAAAGCTGTTTTATGGTCTTGTTCGGTTTTTTAAGAAAAAAAACAATGTAAAAAATCCACCGCTCAAGGTTTTTAACTATGAAAAGGGCACATTTAAAAGCCTATCGTTTTTAAAAAAAATAAAATTCTTTATTGATCGCATTATGGACATTTGCGGTTTTGTTATTGATATAGTTGCAATTCCTCTAAAGTTTATTGCCAAAAACTTTACAAACTTTGATATGATTTTTTATTTAATCCCTATCAGCTTTTTCAAAAGGATGGTGTGGATTGCGTTTGAAATTGCTTGGTTTTGTGTTGGTTGGCAAGCGGGCACATTGCTTGATAATGGTGTGTCACCTGTTATTATGGGCTTTGTAGGCGCTCTTTTCGGAACACTTCCCACCTATGTATCAAACATTATATCGGGTCTTATGGTTGTTATTCGTGAATGGAAGCATATTCGTTGTCCAAACAAATTTAAGCTGGCATTCTATTTAATCACCTGGCCTTTACATGATATGATTTATCCGTTCATATGTTTGGCATCCTTGTTTATGCATGTTACCTGGAAGCCAATTAAGCACGACGTTGTTAAAACGTTGGATGATATCGACGGCAAATAGAATATTTAAAAAGCAAATTAGCAGAGACTTGACAAGCTATAATTCTAAAGGCTTAGCATTATATGGCACAGGGTGCAGGCTTAGGAGAAAATCGTACACCATGAACACAAAAAAGTTCATGGTGTTTTATTTTTAATTGTGATAATATAATTGTATTCTCTATAACAATATTTTACTTCTTTTGGGGCGGTTAATATGATTAAAAAGCTTTTATCTTGTTTAATAATTGCGGTTATGATGCTTACTGTAGCGGCTTGTAGGGGAGAGCAAAATTCGAATAATTCGGACATTACAAATATTGGAAATGTTGAGAATTCTTCTAATGCCTCACAACCGGAGGGTGATGAGAAAGAAGATGTAAGCAGTGATACCCATACCCACGATTATGAAGATGGAATTTGTATTTTTTGTAATGATGAATTAGACGGTTATTTGCGTTATTATCCCTTTAATGAAATTAAGGTTACAAAAAACGAGCTTAACTCGATTTTTAAAAAGAAGTACACCAAGCCCAAAAATATTATTGTTATGATTGGTGACGGTATGGGACCTAATGATATAATTTTGTCTGAAAAATACAGTCAGGATTTATATTCCTTTGGTCTTGCTTTTAACGATATACCATATCAGGGTCTTGTTACTACTGATTCCTTAGAGGGCACAACCGATTCTGCCGCTTCGGCTACAGCCTTGGCAACCGGAACAAAAACGAGAAACGGTTATGTGGGCAAAAATTATTTGGGTGCTGACCTTAAAAACGTGTCCGAAATTGCGAGAGAATGCGGTAAAAAGGTTGGCATAGTTACTAACGATTCTATTTTAGGTGCTACACCAATGGGCTTCACTGCTCATGCTAACAGCCGTGATGATCATTTTGAACTGTTTAATTCGGCCTTCACCTTTGCGCCTGATGTTTTTGTAGGTGTTGCCGATTCAAGCTATAAAAACAATATGTCACATTCTTTATTGCAAAATTATTTAATAAGCGAAAGCGTTTACGACCTTAACTATGTTTTGAACAGTGATAAAAATGTTAAGAAAAAATACTTGGGCTATTATAGTGAAGGAATGGTTAGCTCCTTGCAGGTGTATACCCAAATTGCTTTAGACCGCCTAAAAAACAAAAACGGCTTTTTCCTTATGATTGAAAACACCTTGGCTGATAAGGCGGGTCACAGTAATGATATATACGGTAAAATTGATGCTGTGCCTGTGCTTGATAAGGCAGTGGTTACGGTGCTTAATTTTATGAAAAATAACCCCGACACCCTGCTTATTATAACCTCTGACCACGAAACAGGCGGGGTTAGGCTTCCAAATGAGAACGAAGCAGTGACCAATGCGCTTTTCAGCACCAGCAATCATACCTCAACAGATGTAAAGATTTTTGCGCTTGGCTACGGTGCGGAATATTTTAACGGTAAAACGGTTGATAATACCGAACTTGCCAAATTTGTAATAAATGCTGTTAAAGGCAATTAACGCTTCTTTATAGATTAAAACGGTTGGCACACAAAGCTGACCGTTTTAATTTTTTCTTGATAAAATGGCGTTATTATGTTAATATAATAAATTGTGAATAATTTTGAGGAGAATTAACGTGACCGAATTACAACGTGAAATCGGCAGACGCCGAACCTTTGCTATAATTTCCCACCCTGACGCAGGTAAAACCACTTTAACTGAAAAATTCCTTTTGTACGGCGGTGCAATTCAGACCGCAGGCTCGGTTAAGGGCAAGGCCACTGCAAAGCACGCGGTTAGTGACTGGATGGACCTTGAAAAACAGCGTGGTATTTCAATTACCTCATCAGTTATGCAGTTTGAATATGACGGTTATTGTATAAATATTCTTGACACCCCCGGCCACCAGGACTTTTCGGAGGATACCTACCGTACACTTATGGCGGCTGACAGTGTTGTAATGGTTATTGACGCCGCAAAGGGTATAGAAGCCCAAACCCGTAAGCTTTTTAAGGTTTGCGCCCGCAGGCATATTCCGATTTTCACCTTCATTAACAAGCTTGACCGTGAAGCACGCGACCCGTTTGAGCTTTTAGACGAGCTTGAAAAGGAATTCGGCATTGGCACCTACCCTGTAAACTGGCCTATAGGCTGCGGTGTTGAATTTAAGGGTGTGTTTGACCGCGACAAGCGTGAAATTTTGTCCTTTTCGGATATGCACAAGGGTATGAATAAAATTAAGCCCACCCCCTGCGATATTACTGATATTGAAAAGATGGATGAGCTTATCGGTCCTTATCAGCGCGCAGAATTGGTTGACCAAATAGAGCTTTTGGATGGCGCGAGCTACGAATTTGATTTGGAAAAGGTGCGCTGTGGGGAATTAAGTCCTGTTTTCTTTGGCTCAGCTTTAATGAACTTCGGTATTGAAGTGTTCCTTGAAAACTTTCTAAAAATGACAACCTCACCCCTACCAAGAATGTCGGGTGACCAAGAGGTTTCTCCTTTTGATGAGGAATTTTCCGCTTTTGCCTTTAAAATTCAGGCAAATATGAATAAAAACCACCGCGACCGTATAACATTTTTCCGTATATGCTCAGGTAAGTTTGAGCGCGGCGCTGACTATTTCCATGTTCAAGCAGGTAAGCCTGTCCGTCTTTCACAGCCACAGCAAATGATGGCGGAGGAAAGACAAATTATAAATGAAGCCTATGCGGGCGATATTATCGGTGTGTTTGACCCCGGTATTTATTCCATTGGTGACACCGTTTGTTCGGCCAAGAAAAAGGTGCAGTTTGAAGGCATTCCCACCTTTGCTCCCGAGCATTTTTCAATGATTGAACAAAAGGACAGCCTAAAGCGTAAGCAGTTTGTAAAGGGCGTTGAGCAAATTGCTCAGGAGGGTGCTATTCAAATTTTCCACGAACCCAATACAGGTATGGAACGTGTTATAGTGGGTGTTGTTGGTGTGCTTCAGTTTGAGGTGCTTGAATACCGTCTTAAAAATGAATATAACGTTGACGTTATAAGAAATGATTTGCCTTATTCCTACATTCGTTGGATTAAGAACAAGGGCATTGATGTTAAAAAGTTAAATCTTACCTCTGATACAAAGTGGGTGCAGGACTTTAAGGGTAACAACATTCTTATTTTTACAAGCGAATGGAATATTAACTGGGCGCTTGAAAAGAATGAAGGCCTTATTCTTGAAGATTTCAGTAAGGATTAAAAAAATAACCGCGGCAGAACCAATTGTTCTGCCGCGGTTTAATATTTATATTATTTCACCAATTGCAAATTCCTTTTCACAGTCGGTAATTTTTACATTTAAAAGCTCACCCGTGTGGGCGTCATCGCTTTTAACCTTAACATAAAGATAATTTTTGGTATAACCAACGGCCCAGCCGTTTTCCTGCGTTTCAAAAAGTACCTCAACCGTTTTACCAAGGTGTGACTTTATAAATTCACCCTCAGTTTCGGCGGTGGCTTCTATCATAAGTCGGCTTCGGCGTGATTTTTCGGCACGGGTTACCTGATTTGGCATATTGTAAGCCATTGTGCCCTCGCGGCGAGAATAAGCAAAAACGTGTGCCTTTGCAAAGCCGATTTCCTTTGCAAAAGCGATACTTTGCTGAAATTCCTCTTCGGTTTCACCTGCAAAGCCCACCATTATATCGGTTGTAATGGAGGCATCGGGGAAAATTGCGCGAATGCGGTTTACTAAATCTCGGTAAAAGGCGGTGTCGTAATGGCGGTTCATACGCTTTAGTGTTGCATCACAGCCGCTTTGAAGTGACAAATGAAACTGCGGGCAAAATTTGTCTACCGCTTTAAGTCGCATAAGCATTTCATCGGTTATGTGGTCGGGCTCTAGTGACCCTAAACGGATACGCTTAATGCCCGAAACCTTGGCAACTGCCTCAACGGCATCGCAAATGTTAAGCCGGTTTTTGCCCTTGCCGTAGGATGTAAGGTTAATGCCGACAAGCACGGCTTCAACATAACCGTTTTGTGAAAGCTTTTCGGCTTCCTTCTTAATTTCATCAATCGGCTTTGAACGAAGCCAACCGCGAGCTGTAGGGATTATACAATAGGTGCAAAAGCGGTCACAGCCGTCCTGAATTTTCATATAAGCGCGGGTTCGTTCGGCAAAGCTTTTAATTGACGGGGTGTTATAGCGCTCGTCACGGGGGTGGGGAATAACTTCGAAAATGCGGTTGCTGTTATATTCGCACACCTTTTCGTAAATTTTTGAAACGTCGGTGTTACCGATAACAATGTCGGCATCAAGTAGTGCTTTTGCATCCTCACTAAAGGCCTGTGCCATACAGCCCGTAAGCACTACAACGGCGTTTGGCTGCTGCTTTTTAAAGCGGTGCACTGCCTGACGGGTTTTGCGGTCGCTTTCGGCCGTAACCGTGCAAGAATTTATTATTATTACATCAAAGGGCATACTGCTTGAAACCACAGTGTGCCCGTTTTTTTCAAATGCTTCACGCATAACCTCGGTTTCGTACTGGTTAACCTTACAGCCAAGCGTGTAAAAAGCTATGTTCATATATTACTCCTGTAATGCTTTGTAAAAATTAACTGCCAATTTATCGCAGCGTTCATTCTCGGGGTGGCCTGCGTGGCCCTTAACCCAAGTAATTTCAACCTCGTGTAGCTTCAAAAGACTTAAAAGCTCATCCCACAAATCAGGGTTTAAGGCAGGTTTCTTATCGGCCTTGCGCCAGCCGTTATTTTTCCAGGACTGCGCCCACCCTTTAGAAATGCCGTCACTTACATATTTAGAATCGGTGGTAAGGTGTACCCTGCAGGGCTCCTTCAAAGCTTTAAGCCCCATAATAACGGCAGTTAATTCCATTCGGTTATTTGTGGTGTTTCGGTCGCCGCCCGAAAGCTCCTTTTCAACACCGTTATAGCGAAGCACAGCACCCCAACCGCCAGGACCGGGGTTTCCGCTGCAGGCACCGTCAGTAAAAAGTTCAATTTGTTTCATAACGGCACCTTAATACTTTCTATAGCTGCCAACAACCTTGCCAAGCACCATTGGGTCTTCGGGGTAAATGGGGTCGTAATCTTCATTTTCGGGCATAAATATAATTTGCTTATCCTTAATTAAAAGGCGTTTAACGGTGGCACAGTCGCCATCCATACCAACAACAATATCACCGCTTCTACAGGGGGCATTTTTGTCAGCTACAATAATGTCACCGTCCAGAATGCCTGCGTTTTTCATACTAAGGCCAACAACCTTTAAGGCAAAAAGACCGTCAGCATCCTTTGAGGGATAGGGTATATAATCCTCAATTTCCTCAACGGCTAAAATGGGCTTGCCTGCGGTTATGTTACCGACAAGGGGCACCATTGATGAATTATAGTCGCTTGCGGGTTTGATTGCACGGGAATATTTTGCATCGCGTACTATGTAGCCCTCCTCCTCCAAAACACCTAAAACGGCGTGTACGGTTGAGGTGGATTTAATACCTGTATTGTTGCAAATTTCACGAACAGTGGGCGGAAAGCCGTTTGCCATCTGTTTTAAAATAAAATTGTAAACTAATTCCTGCTTTTCGGTTAGGGGCTTTTTAGACATAAAAATACCTCACGAACATTTATTCGTTTTTAGTATATCATTTTTTATTATCTTTTTCAACAGTTTTAGTTTTTTTAGTGAAAAATTCTTTTAATGCCATTAAAACAAGAAAAATACCAAATATTTTTGAAAGCCAATTATTGCTAATTTGTCTGGTTAACATAATGCCTAAAAACGTGCCGATTATCCCATAAAGCGAAAGAGGTAAAACGGTTTTCCATTTTATTTGCTTTTTAAAGGCATAAATAATTAAAGCGGCAAGGCCGATAGGTATAAAAAACAGTAAATTTATTCCCTGTGCTTTATGCTGCGGCGTGTCGGTAAAAAGGGAAAGGTAAATTATTAAAACTGCGCCGCCGCCCATACCCATACCGCCGATTATGCCTGAAAACAGCCCTGCTAAAAGGGCGGCAATATTCATTTTAAAAGCAGGCGAAGGCCTGCATAAAGCATAAAAAAGGCGAAAATTCTTTTAAGCCATTTGTTTGAAAATTTTTTCATTAAAAGGGTGGCGGCAATTGACCCTATAAGCCCTGTCGGCAGATAAGAAAGGCTGTCGGATAAGTTTACATAATCCTTATACAAATATATCCCTGCCGAAACGGCGGTTATTGGCAAAATTATTGCAATTGCATTTTGCTGTGCCGACTTTTGCGAAAAGCCGTATTTCTTTAGAAGGGGAACAGCAAGCATACCACCGCCCGCACCTAAAAGACCGTTTACAAAACCGATAGCCGTACCGCACAGTGCTGTTATTAGCTTTTTGTTTTTCATTTTATCACCATAAATTTATTTTGCCCCCGATACTTGAAAACATTATACTAATGTGCTAAAATGTTATTACTTTTGAAAAGGAGCCGTTAAAATGTCGAATAAAATTATTGAAGAACAAAGACGGGCCAGAGAAGAGAGAGTTAACACAATTAAAGCTAAGCAAGGCTTAATTGAAATGGAAAAGTCGGATGAAGCGGCGGTTATCATCCCCAAAACACCAAAAGAAAAATGGCAAAATTATTGGTACCATTTTAAGTGGCATACCATTGGCGGTATTGCTTTAATTGCCGTGCTTGCGGTTATGATTGTGCAATGCGCTTCCCGTGAAAGCTATGATTTTATAACAATTGTTTATACACGAAGCGTGATTGAAAGCGGCCGTATGGAAAAGATTGAGGAATATATTGAACAGTATGCCGAGGATATTGACGGTGACGGTAAGGTATCGGTTCAGGTGGTGGACTGCAGCTTTGTTGAATCCAACGGTAATATGCAGTCAAGCCAAGTGGCAATGACAAAGGTTCAGGCTATGATTGCGGCCGAGCCAAAAGCGGTTTTGTATATTTGCGATGATAAGGGCTTCAATGACCTTGAGGCAATTGTGGCCGAAGGCTTTTTTGATGTCGAAGCACTTTTGCTTGATGAGAATTTTTATAAGGCTTGCGAAGGGGAAAGCGAATTTGAAAAGCTTCCCGAGGGGCTTAAAATCAGTTACCGCCGTATAAACGACACCCTTATGGAAGATGATAAAACCGCAAACAAGGTTTACGACGTTTGCAAAAAGATTTATGAAAAGTTAGCAAAAAAATAAAGCCGTGAAAACGGCTTTATTTTTTATGCAAATTATAGTTTATCGGGCTAACGTTTGTAACAAAATAGCCTTCTCCAGCGGAGAAGGCTTGCGGGCGAACACAGTTCGCCCCTACGAATATACATTCTAATTTGCAAAATAATTACGAATTACGCATTCCGAATTACGCATTTCGCGTAAGCGCTAAACCCCAATTTATTCACTAGGGGACGGGAAGGTAACCTCACAACCAATTTTTTCTTGTGCTTCGGTTAAGCCCTTACCCATAATCTCTTTTGTGCGAAGATAGGATTCATTAAGCTTTGAAGCAATATTTGGGTATTTTGCCTTGGCCTGTTCAAGGTTTTCCATCGGGTAGATGGTGTATTTATATTTGCCGCCTACCAGATATCTGTCAACCCAGGTGGGAATGGCTTCAAAATCAACAAGGGTTACGGTACCGTCGGCAGTCTTTTTAAGGGTGTATTTTACCATTAAGCCATCCTCGGTGTGACCTTTGGGGGCATTGGTTTGCATAAGGCTGCGGCGCTGGTTTGAAACGGCGTTACCAAGCGAATAAACACAAACCGTTTCGGTTTGGCCATCTTCGGAATAGATATATTCAATAGGCTGTACAACGTGCGGGTGGCCACCGATTATCATATTAACGCCCATATTCGAAAGCTTTTGGGCAAGGGTTTTCTGCCAGGTGTTTTGTGTGCGCTGATATTCGTTGCCCCAGTGCATATAAAAGGTGATATATTCGGCGCCATCGTTTTTCATAGCGTTTATAATTTCCTGCGCTTCGGTATAAAACTGGTCAATTTTACCATAGCAAAAGCTGTTAACCAAGGGGCCTGCTTCGGCACTTAAACGAAGACCGTTTAAATACTTATTTGTTTGTGTGGCCGAGGTGGTTTCATAAGTAAAGCTTACCATACCAACCTTTATGCTGTTAAGGTCTTTAACGATGTATTTTGCTTCGGTTTCGTCCTTGCGGCTGCCGTTAGTCTCGATACCAAGATTTCTAACAACGTCAAGGGTGCGCTTCATACCGAAAAAGCCTGTGTCATAGGTGTGGTTATTTGCAGTCATTAAAAGGCCGATGCCGCTGTCACTAATTGCATTTGCCAATTGGTCGGGGGTGTTAAAGGTGGGAAAGCCTCTCCACGCACCCGATTCGGTGCCGCCAAAGGTAAGCTCCAAATTACCAACCGCCAAATCGGCCGATTTGAAATAAGGTGAAAGCTCCTTAAAAAAGTGTGAAAAATCATACCCGCCGTCAGCCGTTTTAGCGCCGTTATACTGTGTGGAATGGCACATAATATCACCAATGGATACAACGGTTGCAAATTTGTCGGGTATGGGCTCGGGCTTCGGGGTACTGTTATTTCCGCCTGTGCCGTTATTTCCGCCGTTTGTATTATTACCGCCGAATATTGAACACCCTACAAAGCTTAAAGCAAGAATGGCAGCAATAAGCACTACCGAGCAAAATGATAAAAATATACGGCGTTTTAAAATTGCCTGTTGTCTTTTCGTTCTTTTAGCCATAATTTCTCCTTAAAATAAACAAAGTAATAAAGGTAATAAAATTGCGGGCACAAAGTTCATAACCTTAATTTTGGTAATGCCCAGCATATTAAGTGATAATGCAACGATTAACAGTGACCCTATAACCGACATTTGTGAAATTATATATTCGGTCAAAATGGGGGAAACTACCGTTGCGAGCAGGGTAAGCCCGCCTTCGATAAACAGCACTGACAGTGAAGCAAAAATAACGCCAAAGCCAAGGCTTGAGGTCAGCGCCATTGCGGCAACACAGTCAATAACCGATTTTGAATAAAGGGTGGCGTTGTCACCGTTTATACCGCTGTCGATTGAACCGACAATGGTCATAGCGCCCACACAAAAAAGCAAGGTTGCCGAAACAAAGCCCTTAGCAATACTTAAATTGCCGCCGTTTTTGTTAAATTTGTTTTCAATGCCCTGACCGATTTTGTTGACGAGCTTGTCCAAATCAATAAGCTCACCTATAACTGAGCCTATAGCCATACAGGCAATAATTACAAGAATGTTTGCCTTTTCATCAAAAATACCTGTAACGCCTATGTAAAACACGCAAAAGGCCATACCTGTCATTAAAACGTTTTGAATTCTTTCGGGCAGCCCTTTTTTAAATAAAAGCCCTAATGCCGTTCCCAAAATTACAAGAAAAAAATTTACAACTGCACCGCTTAACAGAACTGTGCCGACGGGTGTTGCCATAAACTGTTTTATAATTTCCATCATTGACACCTCTATTATGGATATAATAAAACATAATTTTGGAAAAATCAATAGATATTTGTGGCTTTTTACTTGACTGCAACACAAAATATAGTATATAATATATAAGTTAATAATTATAATGAGGTATTGTGTCTATGGCAAAAACCAAGCAAGAATACGGTAATGACAGTATTAAACAGCTTAAAGGTCCCGACCAGGTGCGACTTCGCCCTGCGGTTATTTTCGGGTCTGACGGGCTTGACGGCTGTCAGCATTCTGTATTTGAAATAATTTCCAACTCGATAGATGAAGCGCGCGAGGGTCACGGTAATAAAATTATTATTACCAAATATACCGACGGTTCAATTGAAGTGCAGGACTTTGGCCGCGGCGCCCCTGTTGACTATAACCAAAAGGAAGAGCAGTATAACTATGTTTTACTGTTTGAAAGCCTTTATGCCGGCGGTAAGTATGACACTAACAGCGGCGGCGATTATGAATATTCAATTGGTCTTAACGGTTTAGGCTTAGCTTCAACCCAGTTCTCGTCTGAATATATGGACGTTGAAATTAAGCGTGACGGTTATAAATATAACCTTCATTTTGAAAAGGGCTTCAATAAGGGCGGACTTCAAAAGGAAGAATATTCGGGCAGAGATACCGGCACAAAAATTAAATGGAAGCCTGATTTAGACGTTTTTACCGATATTGATATTCCCGTTGAGTATTTTTTAGATACCCTTAAAAGACAGGCTATTGTTAATAACGGTCTTTTATTTGTTTTTCGTGAACAGCAGGGCAGCCGCTTTATTCAGCAGGAAATTGTTTATAATGACGGTATTAAGGACTATGTAAACGAAATTGTCGGCGAAGATAAGATGGCTAACGTTCAGTTCTGGCAAACCGAACGTAAGGGCCGTGACCGTGAGGACAAGCCTGAATACAAGGTAAAAATAAACGTTGCAATGAGCTTTTCCAACAAAACGCCCATTCGTGAATATTACCACAACTCAAGCTGGCTTGAACACGGCGGCGTGCCCGAAAAGGCAACAAGAAGCGCTTTTTTAAGTATGCTTGATAACTATATTAAGCAAACCAACAAGTATAAGACGGGCGAAAGTAAAATCACTTTTTCTGATATTGAGGAATGCTTGGTTTTAGTAATTTCATCATTCTCGACCATGACTTCATACGAAAACCAAACCAAAAAGTCAATTACCAATAAGTTTATCTATGAAGCAATGGTTGACTTTCTCAGGCATCAGTTAGAGGTTTACTTTATTGAAAACAAGGCCGAGGCTGACAAAATTGCCGACCAGGTGCTTGTTAATAAGCGCAGTCGTGAGAGAAGCGAAAAGGAAAGAATTAACCTTAAAAAGACACTTGCCACCAATAATTCAATGGTTGACCGTGTTCAAAAGTTTGTTGACTGCAGAAGTCGCGATGTTTCTGAGCGTGAGCTTTACATCGTGGAAGGTGACTCAGCTTTAGGCTCTTGTAAATTGGCTCGCGATGCCGCTTTCCAAGCAATTATGCCCGTTCGCGGTAAAATTCTTAACTGCTTAAAGGCTGAATATGAAAAAATTTTTAAGAGTGAAATTATTACCGACTTACTTAAGGTGCTTGGCTGTGGTGTTGAAGTTAAGTCGAAAGCCAATAAGGGCCTTTCAACCTTTGACCTTAATAATCTTCGTTGGAACAAGATTATTATTTGTACCGATGCCGACGTTGACGGCTTTCATATTCGCACCCTTATTTTAACAATGATTTACCGTTTAATGCCCACCCTTATAAGTGAAGGCAAGGTGTATATTGCGGAAACCCCGCTTTATGAAATTAACACCAAAAAAATGACCTATTTCGCTTATGATGAAAACGAAAAGCGTGAGATTTTGGAAAAAATCGGGGATGAAAAATACGATTTGCAGCGTTCGAAGGGACTTGGTGAAAACCAACCCGATATGATGAACTTAACTACAATGAACCCCGACACCCGCCGACTTATAAAGGTATTACCCGAGGATGCCGAAAGAACAAGCGAAATGTTTGATTTGCTGCTCGGTGATAATTTACAGGGCAGAAAGGATTATATTTCAGAAAACGGGTATCTCTATATAGACGAAGCAGACATTAGTTAATGCTTGCTCACAAGCATTAACAATGAATAATGAAGAATGAAAAATGAAAAATTTCGGTGTCGGCTTTGCCGACTGACATATATCGTTTCGCTTTGCGAAACACCATAATTATCCATTATTCATTATTCATTATTCATCATTAATTTTTAATTTCTTGGAGAAAATTATGGCTGGAAGAAAAAAGAAGGAGCAGGAAGCTCCCAAAAAGAAAAATAACGCCAACGCTTATATTGCGGGCGCAGGTACAATAGTTGAAAGTCCCGTTACCGAAACCATTACCTCTAACTTTATGCCCTATGCTATGAGCGTTATTGTGTCCCGTGCAATTCCCGAAATTGACGGTTTTAAGCCGTCACACCGCAAATTGCTTTACACAATGTATAATATGGGGCTTTTAAACGGCAAAACAAT
The DNA here is from genome assembly GCA_015066005.1 of Oscillospiraceae bacterium. Classification (GTDB taxonomy): domain Bacteria; phylum Bacillota; class Clostridia; order Oscillospirales; family Acutalibacteraceae; genus UBA737. The sequence goes on along the minus strand of SVPF01000030.1, from coordinate 9,059 downwards.
TAAATCGGCTAATATTGTTGGTCGCACAATGCAGCTTAATCCCCATGGTGATGCCGCCATTTATGAAACAATGGTGCGCCTTTCCGAAGGTCACGAAGCACTTTTGCACCCCTTTGTAATGTCAAAGGGTTCATTCGGTAAGGCTTATTCGCGCGATATGGCTTATGCGGCCTCCCGTTATACCGAAGCAAAGCTGGCACCAATTGCGGCCGAGCTTTTTGCCGATATTGATAAGGACACGGTTGATTTTGTGGATAATTATGACGCCACAATGAAGGAGCCCGTACTTTTTCCCGTTACCTTTCCGACAATTCTTGTTAATGCAAATATGGGTATTGCGGCAGGTATGGCAAGCTCAATTTGTCCTTTTAACTTAAAAGAGGTTTGCGAAACCACAATCGCTTACATTAAGGATGATGAAATCAACGTTGCAGACACCCTTTTGGCGCCCGATTTTCCTATCGGCGGTCAGCTTTTATATAGCCGCGACGATATGGAAAAAATTTACGAAACAGGTCGTGGCAGCTTTAAGGTAAGGGGTGTTTACACCTATGACCAAAAGGCAAATTGTATCGATATTACCGAAATTCCGCCCACAACCACCTGTGAGCAGATTATTGAAAAGGTAGTTGAGCTTGTAAAGGCTAAAAAAATTACCGAAATTAACGACATTCGCGATGAAACCGACCTTGAAGGTCTTAAAATTACTATCGACCTAAAGCGTGGTATCGACCCCGACAAGCTGATGAAGAAAATTATTAAAATGACACCCTTTGAGGACAGCTTTGCCTGTAACTTTAACATACTTATCGCAGGCTCACCTCGTGTTATGGGTGTTAAGGAAATTATCAGTGAATGGGTTGCTTACCGCGAGGAATGTGTGCGCCGCAGGGTTTACTTTAAGCTTTCGAAAGCTAAGGACCGCTTGCATCTTTTAAAGGGTCTTGAAAAAATTCTTTTGGATATTGATAAAGCCATTAAGATTGTAAGGGAAACCGAGCAGGAAGCTGAGGTTGTACCCAACCTTATGATTGGCTTTGGTATTGATGAAATTCAGGCCGAATATGTTGCGGAAATTAAGCTTCGCCATTTAAACCGTGAATACATTTTAAAGCGCACGGCTGATATTGAAAACCTTATAAAAGAAATTGAAGAAATGGAAAGCATTCTTTCTTCAAAATCAAAGCTTAAGCGCATTATTATTAAAGAGCTTGAAACTGTTATTGACAAATACGGTCGTGACCGTAAGACACAAATTATCAGCGCCGAAGCCGAAGCGGTCGACAGCGTTGAAATTGAGGTTGATAATTCACCCGTTACCTTGTTCTTTACAAAGGACGGCTACTTTAAGAAGATTACACCCCAGTCCCTTCGTATGAGCGGTGAGCAAAAGCTTAAAGAGGGGGACGAAATTACCCAAACTATCGAATCAACCAATGCGGCTGAATTATTGTTCTTTAGTAACAAGGCGCAGGTTTATAAATCAAAAACTGCCGACTTTGCCGACTCGAAGGCAAGTATTTTGGGTGACTATATCCCAAGTAAGCTCGAATTTGATGAGGGCGAAAATGCAATTTATATGGTTGAAACGGCTGATTATAAGGGTCATATGGTATTTGTGTTTGAAAACGGCAAAATTTCACGTGTGCCGCTTGAATCTTATGCCACCAAGACCAACCGCAAAAAGCTAATAAAGGCATACAGCGAAAAATATCCCATTCACACAATTTTGTTTGTGAAGGAAGACCGCGATATTTTGCTTAAATCGACAAATGGCAGAATGTTAATTGTTAACACTGCTTCAATTGCTGCAAAGACCACTAAGGACAACGGCGGTGTTGCGGTTATGACACAAAAGAAGGGTCGGCGCATAAGTGAAGTGACCCTTTACGAAAAGGGAACTTTAGACAGTGAGCACCGCTACCGCACACGCAATTTGCCCGCGGCAGGACAGAAAAAACCGACAGGCACAGCAGAACAGGCAATGCTTGATTTGTAGGAATTAAAGTGTGATATGTAGGGGATGATGCCTACATCATCCTGTGAAAACAAAAAGGAGTGTTATGTAATGAAATTTTTTACACGCTGTAAGGCTTTTAAAACAATCCTTTCCGTTATTGATGTAATACTGGGAATTGTTTTGGCTTTCCAAATACCCGAAATTTCTGATATTATTGCTCACACCGATGCAGGTACAAACCGTTCATTAATTCTTCTTTTGGCAGGTTTGGTTCTTTTTGTCATTATATTGATTGCAGTAGTTTTTCTTAATTGTGTAATTAAAGACGCCGAAGAAGATTTATCAGCGGTTATGCGATTATCAGAAAAAACAAAAGATAAGGAATAAACATATTGTGGTCACATAAAGCCTTCTCCAGTAGGAGAAGGTGTCGCCGAAGGTGACGGATGAGGTGTAATAACGATTTGTACTGAAAAAGCTCCTCATCCACCGCTAAAGCGGTCCCCCTTCTCCCGCAGGAGAAGGCTTAATAAATATATTTATATTGCATAATCTCAACTTTTATGCTAAAATATAAAACCGCCCGATGTTAATTCATCAGGCGGTGTCGGTCTTTTAAAGTTTAACCTTTGCAAACGCCTTTGACCGACAATAGTATCTTGTGTAGAAAACACAAAAATATTTATGTAATTATTTTCCAATTAGGATGTGTTAAAAAATGGCTAAAGAACTCGCCAAGCAATACGACCCTAAAGAAGTTGAGGACAGAATTTATGCCCAGTGGCTTAAGGGTAAGTATTTCCACGCAAAATGCGAAGAGGGTAAGGACACTTACACCATCGTAATTCCGCCACCAAACATTACAGGTCAGCTTCATATGGGCCACGCGCTTGATAATACTTTACAGGATATTCTTATCCGCTTTAAGCGTATGCAGGGCTTCGATACCCTATGGCTTCCCGGTACCGACCACGCTTCAATTGCTACCGAAGCTAAAATCGTTGAAAAAATGCGCGAAGAGGGTATTACTAAAGAAGACATCGGTCGTGATGGCTTTTTGGAACGCGCTTGGGATTGGAAAAGGCAATACGGCGGCCGCATTATCGAACAGCTTAAAAAGCTCGGTTCTTCTTGCGACTGGGACCGTGAACGCTTTACCCTTGATGAAGGCTGCAACAAGGCAGTTAATGAAGTGTTTGTTCGCCTTTACGAAAAGGGCCTTATATACCGCGGTAACCGTATGGTTAACTGGTGCCCCTACTGTAACACCTCAATTTCTGACGCGGAAGTTGAATATGAAGAAAAGGACGGCAGCTTTTGGCACCTTCTTTATACAGTTAAGGAAACAGGCGAAAAGCTTGAGCTTGCAACAACACGTCCTGAAACAATGCTCGGTGATACTGCTGTTGCTATCAATGCGGATGATGAAAGATACAAGCATCTTCACGGCTGTCATGTAATTTTGCCGTTACTTAATAAAGAAATTCCCATCGTATGCGATGAACACGCAGATATGACAAAGGGTACGGGTGTTGTTAAAATCACTCCCGCCCACGACCCCAACGACTTTGAAGTGGGTCTTCGTCATAATCTTCCTATTGTACGCACCTTCACTTATGACGGACATCTTACGGGAGCCGAGGATAAGCGAATTGCCGATGAGCTTATTGCAAGCGGCAGAGCAACCGAAAATGAACCCGAGGTTCTTGACTGCGGTAAGTATGCGGGTATGACAACAATGGAAGCAAGAAAGGCTATTCTTGCAGACCTTGAAGCAGGCGGCTATCTTAAGGAAGTTGAACCCCGCAAGCACGAGGTTGGTACCTGCTACCGTTGTCACAACACTATTGAGCCTATGGTTTCAAAACAGTGGTTTGTTCGTATGTTGCCCCTTGCAAAGCCTGCTATTGAAGCGGTTGAAAAGGGCGAAATAAAATTTGTTCCCGAAAGATTTACAAAGAACTATCTTAACTGGATGAACGGTACTCGCGACTGGTGTATTTCACGTCAGCTCTGGTGGGGCCACAGAATTCCCGCTTGGTACTGTCAGGACTGCGGCGAAACTATTGTTTCAAAGACTGAGGTTACCGTTTGCCTCAAGTGCGGCAGCACACATCTTCATCAGGATGAGGACACTCTTGACACCTGGTTCTCATCAGCTCTCTGGCCCTTCTCTACATTGGGTTGGCCCGAAGAAACAGCTGACCTCAAGCATTATTATCCTACAAATACACTTGTTACAGGATACGATATTATCGGCTTCTGGGTATCCCGAATGATTTTCTCCGCACTTGAATATACAGGCAAGGTTCCTTTTGACACCGTTTTAATTCACGGTCTTGTTCGTGACTCACAGGGTAGAAAAATGTCTAAATCGCTCGGTAACGGTGTTGACCCGCTTGAAGTTATCGACACCTACGGCGCTGACGCTTTAAGATTCTCACTTGCAACAGGTAACAGCCCCGGTAACGATATGCGTTATATTCCCGAACGTGTTGAAGCCAGCCGTAACTTTGCTAACAAGATTTGGAACGCCGCAAGATTTATTTTAATGAATCTTGAAAATGACCAAGAAATGCCCCTTGATTTATCTGCTTTAGCGCTTGAAGATAAGTGGATTTTATCACAGTACAATACTATTGTTGCCGAAGTTACCGAAAATCTTGATAAGTTTGAGCTTGGCCTTGCTATTCAAAAGCTTTATGACTTTATTTGGGACGTTTTCTGCGACTGGTATATCGAAATTTGCAAGGCACGTCTTAACGGTGAGGATGAAGCCGCAAAGAACACCGCACGCAGTGTATTGGTTTATGTTTTCACAAACACCTTAAAGCTTTTGCATCCCTTTATACCCTTTATCACCGAAGAAATTTGGCAGTCAATGCCCCACGGTGATGACGAAGCGCTTATGGTTTGCGAATGGCCCAAGTTTAGCGAAGACCTTGCTTTCAAGGCAGAAGAAGCTGACTTTGAAAAGATTATGGCAGTTATTAAGGCTGTCCGCAACCGCCGTGCAGAAATGAACGTTCCGCCCAGCAAAAAAGCAAAGGTTTGCATTGCTTCTGCTGACAAGGCTGTTTTCCAAAGCGGTGCCGCTTACATTTGCCGCTTGGCTTATGCAAGTGAGGTTGAGGTTGGCGACAGCTTTGATGCCGAAGGCGCAGTTCGTGTTATTACCGATGCCGCTACCGTTTATATGCCTATGAAGGAATTAGTTGACTTCTCGGCTGAAATTGAACGCCTTAAGAAAGACCTTAAGAAAGCCGAAGAGGATAAGGTGTTCTTCGAAAAGAAGCTTAACAACCCCGGCTTTATGGCAAAAGCACCTGAAGCTCTTGTTGAACAGCAAAAAGCAGGTCTTGCCAAGGCGCTTGATAAAATTAAAATGATTAACGATAGCATTGCTCAAATTGAGGAGATGAAATAATGCTTAAAAGAATTTTTTCGGTTTTAATTATTTCATTATTGCTTTGTGGTTTATGCGCTTGTGACCTTAATGAAGCAATTACAGATGCAAAGGACGCACTAATAGAAAGCGAAAGACCCAACGATGTAACTACAAGCAACATTACCCTTGAAAATAGTGATGACTGTCGTATAGTAACAATGCAAGATTATGGAGTAAGCTTTGAATTACCGAAAGATTGGTATGTTGATATGGAAGATACCGAGCTTGACGTTTTTTGCACAAGCGAAGACGTTAGTATGGGTATTTTTGCCTATCACACAGATGATTTTGCAAACGATACCGATTATTTTGAAATTTGGGAAGAACAATGCGAATCTGACTTAAAAAGATTCGAAAATACCCAAAAGCTTGACCATAACTCTAAATTCGAATCAACAGATAAAGAAATTGAAACGGTTATTTATTCCTGTGAATATGAAAATATAAAGTTGTACTTTTATTACGTTTACGTAAAGCCAAACTCAAATGACGATACTTTCCTTTGGATTTCATTTAGTGGTATACCGTCAGAGATGCGCAATAATTTTGACGTAATTGAAGATGTTGTTGATTCAATTAAGTTTTAATATGTATTTTTAAAGCGAAAGGAGCGATATTTTTTATCGCTCCTTTTATGGAACAAAAATCATCATCAGCACACTGCGGTGTATCATTTATGCGCTGTTTATTGCGTTTTTTGTTCCTCTAATATAATGTGCAGTATGCAAAATATAATACTTGTAAAGTTTTGGTGTTATATGAATTATTTGGAAACTTTAAATTATATTCACTCACTCGGTAATTTTTCCTTGCCGCCTACACTTGACCGCATAAAGCTGGTGTTAGAAAAACTCAGTAACCCGCAAAACAGCTTTAAAGCAATTCATATTGCGGGTACAAACGGCAAGGGCTCGGTATCCGCTATGCTTGCTAAGGTTTTCCATACAGCAGGCTATAAAACGGCGCTTTTTGTTTCACCCTTTATAATTGATTTTCGTGAAAGAATTCAAATAAATGGGGAATTTATAAGCGAAGCCGATTTGGTTTATTATGCCCAAAAGGTGAAGGCGACAAATGTTGCCCTGACTGAATTTGAATTTATAACCGCTATAGCATTTTTATATTTTTGTAACAAAAAATGTGATATTGCAATAATAGAAACGGGCCTTGGCGGTCGGCTTGATGCTACAAACGCTTTAACAAACGTTATTGCAAGCGTTATTACAAAAATCGGGCTTGACCATACTGCAATTTTGGGTGACAGTATTGAAAAAATTACCGCCGAAAAATGCGGAATTATAAAAAAAGCGCCTGTTATCACAAGCTTTAACCAATGCGAAGGGGCTATGTCGGTTTTGGGCGCGCACAACCCCATTATTCCGGATAAATCCTCCCTCGAAGTTCTAAAAAGTGATATAACAGGTAACACCTATATATATAAAGGTGTGCAGTACAGCACCTCGCTTATTGGCAAACACCAAATTGAAAATTCACTTATAGTTATTGAAACGGTTAAAAGCTGTGGCATTGGCATAAGTGATGAAACGGTAAAAGTTGCTTTGGCAAACACCTATTTTCCAGCAAGGCTTGAGGTTGTCTCAAAAAAACCGCTTATAATTATCGACGGCGCCCACAACCCCGACGGTGCCACGGCTTTGGCGGAATTTTTAAAAGGATATAAGGGAAAAGCAACGGCTATAATTGGTGTTATGAAGGATAAGGATTACGAAACAGTTTTGCGTGAGTGCTTACCTTATATATATAAAGCAGTTGCAGTAACGGTTGAAAACCTGCCTCGCAGCCTTGATGCATTTGAGCTTTGCAAAACGGCAAGCAAATATACAAATTGCGTTTCGGCAAGCAGTTATGACGAAGCGCTTGAGCTTTTAAAAAATGAAGAAACTATTTTCATTTTCGGCTCGCTTTATTTGGCGGCTTCCATTCGTGAAAAAATAAAATTTTAATAAAACTAAATATGACAAATTTTTTAAGGACAAGTCTTTATACTATTATAAGGACTTGTCTTATTTTTATTTGGGAGTGAATTTTATGTCGGTCGAAATTAATGTTACGGGTGAGGTTGTGACCGCCTATCTTTCGGGAGAGCTTGACCACCACACCGCAAAGGAAATGCGCGAAGCAATTGATGCCGCAATCGAGCTTAATATGCCAACCCTTGTTGTGCTTGACTTTAAGGATATTACCTTTATGGACAGCTCGGGCATAGGCTTGGTTATGGGGCGGTACCGCTTGCTTCAAAAAACAGGGGCAGATTTACACATAACCGAAACACCGCCTAATATATATAAGGTGTTTAGGTTATCGGGAATTGAAAAATTAGCAAAACTTGAAAGCAGGTAGAAAAAATGTTAAAAAACAAATTTACAATGACACTTCAGTCACGCTCGTTCAATGAGAGCTTTGTTCGCGCAACAGTTTCGGCCTTTGTGTTGCAGCTTGACCCAACCTTAGAAGAAATAAGCGATATTAAAACGGCGGTCAGCGAAGCGGTGACCAACTGTATTGTTCACGCTTATAAGGAACAGCTTGGCAATATTTACATAACCGCCGAAATTTATGATGATAATACCTTAAAAATTAAAATTCGTGATAAGGGCTGCGGTATTGAAAATATCAGTAAAGCTATGGAACCGCTCTTTACTACCGTTGGCGGCGAAAGGGCAGGGCTTGGCTTCGCGGTTATGCAAAGCTTTATGGACACAATTAAGGTGAGGTCGGTTGTGGGAAAAGGCACAACGGTTTACCTTTCTAAAAAAATCGGCAAGCGTTTTAACCTAAATGGCTGAGGCGCTGTTAAACCGTGAAGAATTTATAACAGAAAATCTCCCGCTTGTGCATTCAATATGCCGCCGCTTTTCAGGGCGGGGTGTGGAATACGATGATTTGTACCAAGCCGGATGTATAGGACTGATAAAGGCGGTGGATGCGTTTGATGTTGACCGTGGGTTTGCTTTTTCAACCTATGCTGTGCCTGTAATTATGGGTGAGGTCAGAAGACTTTTTCGTGACGGCGGTGCAGTTAAGGTTTCCCGCGGTGTCAAGGAACTATATTTAAAGGTTGTTAAAGCAAATGAAATTTTACAGCAAAGCTTAAACCGTGAGCCCACCGTTTCGGAAATTGCCGAATTTTTAAAGGTGGAAGCAAATGATGTAAGCGAAGCCTTGTGCGCCGCGCAAGCAACGGTGTCCTTAACGGTTGAAAAAGATAGCGGCATCAGCGAAATGGATTTGCCGGTAATAGACCATCAGGAAGAAATAAATAATAAAATTATAATTGAAGCAGCAGCAAAAGGGCTTACCGAAAAAGAACGGCTAATTATAAAATATCGTTATTTCGATTTATTAACACAAAGCAAAACCGCAAGGCTTTTAAATATGACACAGGTGCAGGTATCACGCGCTGAAAAGCGAATATTGCTTAAAATGCGACATATAATAGGTAGTGTCTGATAAAAATAGACATAAAATACCACCAATTTTAACTAATTTTATGTAAAACTGCAAAAGACAAAAAAAATTAAAATTTTTTGAAAAAAAGTGTTGACAAAAGGGGTTTGGTTGTGGTATTATACTCTAGCGCTCTGATGAGGGGCGCAAAAAACGGACCTTGAAAATTAAACAACGACAATA
>SVPF01000029.1 GCA_015066005.1 Oscillospiraceae bacterium | reverse complement strand
CAAAAACGGCGTCACCTCGTTTTGCCCTACAACTATGACAGTTTCAATGGACGAAATTAACACAGCTTTAAATGTTGTTCGTTCACTTAAAGAAAAAAGTAAGACTTGGGAAGGTGCTGAAATTTTAGGTGTAAACCTAGAAGGTCCATTTATTAATCCCAACAAAAAGGGTGCGCAGGCAGGCGAGCACATCAAAAAGCCCGATGCACAGTTTATTATTGATAATGCCGATGTTATTTCGGTTGCGACAATGGCGCCCGAAATGGAAAATGGCTGTCAGGCCATTAAAGAAATTCGCGAAAAGTGTGACGTGGCTGTTTCTATTGGTCATAGCGATGCTACCTTTGAGCAGGCTATGGCAGGTATTGAGGCAGGCGCAACACATATTACCCACCTTTTTAATGCTCAAACACCTTTGCATCACCGCAACCCCGGTGTTGTAGGCGCTGGTCTTTTGGAAAACGTTACTACCGAACTTATTGCTGACACCTTCCACGTACATAAAGGCCTTTTTGAGCTGATTGCTCGCATTAAGGGCGACAATTTGGTGCTTATTACGGACTGTACCCGCGCAGGAGGTATGCCTGACGGTGAGTATACCTTAGGCGGTCAGCCCATTATTGTTAAGGGTATTCAGTGCCTTTTGGAAGACGGCACAATTGCAGGCAGTGTTTTAAAGCTTAATAACGCTGTTAAGAATGTAAGGGATAATACCGACCTTCCCTTCTGGAAGGTAGTGTCGGCCGCAAGCCTTGCTCCTGCACGCGCTATCGGTGTGGATGATAGAAAGGGTTCATTAGAAGCCGGTAAGGATGCCGATATTATTATCACCGACGGTGATTTTAATATACTAAAAACCATTATTGGAGGAGAAGTAAAATATGAAGCTTAAATTTGATGCTAAACTTGACCCCGGCTTTATGCCAATGTCGGTTGTATACCGTGATTTTATTGCTGAAGCTTCGGCTGCGGGCGGCGAAAAGCTTGTAATTGGTGTTGAACGTAATAACGGTTATGTTTCTACTTTCCCGATGGTTGTTTTCCCTGAAGGTAGTGGCAAGGACCGGGAAAACATTGATATGGTTGAACGTATTGTTAAGTCACTTTTGTGGTTCCGTGGCGGCTATAAGGTAATTATTGCGGGCTCAAAAACTATTTACGAAGGCATTGCCAAGGCTTATGCTAAGGACGGTGCCCGTGCCTTTGATAACGACTTTATGGCAGGCGTTTATGAAAAGGAATTTGAAGTGGTTTGGGCTCCTATTGAAGAAGCCCCCAAGGATAACGAGGGCGCGGCCCCTGTTGGCCGTCATCTTGACGGTTGCCGTATCGGCTTTGACGCAGGCGGCTCCGACCGTAAGGTGAGCGCTGTTATTAACGGCGAAAGCGTTTATAGTGAAGAGGTTGTTTGGTTTCCTAAGCTTAATGCTGACCCCCAGTACCAGTATGACGGAATTTTATCGGCTATGAAATCGGCCGCTGCTCATATGCCCCGTGTTGATGCTATCGGTGTATCCTCCGCAGGTGTTTATATTGATAACAAAATAATGGTTGCATCTCTTTTCATTAAGGTTCCGAAAGACGAATTTGAAAAGCGTGTTAAAACTATGTATATTGACATTGCTAAGGAATTTGGCGATGTTCCGCTTGAGGTTGCAAACGATGGTGACGTAACCGCCCTTGCAGGTGCTATGAGTCTTAACGATAACGGCGTTTTGGGTGTTGCAATGGGCACCAGTGAAGCCGCAGGCTATGTTGATAACAGCGGTAACATTACAGGCTGGCTTAACGAATTCGCTTTTGCCCCTGTTGATTTTTCGAAGGCTGCAATGGTAGATGAATGGTCGGGCGACTATGGCTGTGGTGTTAAATACTTCTCGCAGGACGGTGTGATTAAGCTTGCTCCCGCTGCGGGAATTCAGCTTGACGAAAGCCTTTCACCTGCAGAAAAGCTTAAGGTTGTTCAGGGCCTTATGGAAGACGGTGACCCCCGCGCTGCCGCTATTTATGATACTATTGGCGTATACTTTGGTTATGCTATTGCTTACTACAGCATTTTCTACGATATTAAGCACGTGCTTATCATGGGCCGTGTGACCTCGGGTAAGGGCGGCGAGATTATTCTTGACCGTGCCAGCAAGGTTATAGCTGAAGAATTCCCCGAGCTTTCAAGTAAATGTCAGCTTCACATTCCCGATGAAAAGAGCCGCCGAGTAGGTCAATCCGTGGCAGCGGCATCTCTTCCCGAAATTAAATAATTATATATGACCCATTATATGAATTTAAAGCGTCTCCCTTTCGGAATGATTAAGAGCGGGCAAAAAACGATTGAACTTCGGCTTTGGGATGAAAAGCGAAGCCTTATAAAAATAAATGATGAAATTGTTTTTAGCTGTGGCGAGGAAACCATAACCGCAAGGGTTTTAGCACTTCACCGTTTTGAAAATTTTACGGCACTTTATAAAGTACTTGACCTTTTAAAGTGTGGTTATTTACCCGAAGAGCTTGACACCGCAAGGGCTGAAGATATGGATGAGTACTACCCACTGGAAAAACAACAAAAATACGGCGTTGTAGGAATTGAAATTAAAGTTTGTTAAGCAAAACAGGCAGAGCATTTAAGCTCTGCCTGTTTTATTATTCACACCTAAATGAAACTGTACCCGACTTAAGTCTGTCGGCGGTGGCAGTAACTGTTACTTCACCTGCGGTTTCGGTTGAACGGATAACCGCAACCAGCATACCCGACATTGCCTTTTTATCGGGACGCAAGAAGGTTTCGGTTTCACGTTGGTCGCCTGCATCGGTCGCATAAACCTCGGCACCGATTGCCGCAAAGGTTATTCGGTTATCGGCATTGGGGCAAAGGTTGCCTTCTTTATCAACAATTTCGGCAGTGATATAGTTTATATCCTCGCCATCGGCGGCAATGCTTTGACTGTAAGCCGAAAGCCTGATGCTGTGGGGTGCGCCTGCGGTTTTAACGGTTTTGCGCATAGCTTCCTTACCGTTTTTATAAGCAACGGCGGTAATTTCACCGGGCTGGTAAACCACGTCGTCCCACATAAGACGGAAGCGTTCAAGCTGATTTCGCCATTCATCCTGCCTATCGGCAAATTCGGTCTTCTTTTTAGCAAAGGTGCGCTTGCCTTGTGATACACCGTTTACAAACAGCTCAACCTCATCAAAATTGGTGTAAATATGCACAGGCACATTTTCACCAATTTTATTTTCCCAGTTCCAGTGCGGGAAAATGTGAAGGGTGGGAATGTCAGTCCAAACACTGCGGTAAAGGTAATAGCGGTTTTTGGGAAGGCCCGCCAAGTCGACAACACCAAAATAACTACTGCGAGAAGGCCATTCGGAATAGTAGGGTGTGGGTTCGCCAAGATAGTCAAACCCCGTCCAAATGAATTCACCCATAACAAACGGATTATCCTGCTGATAAGCAAGCTCACGCTCGGCATAGTAAGCCCACGGGGGCGCCACTAAGCCATAATCCGAAACAGCCAGATCATCCCATTTTTTCTTGTCAATGCAAATTTCAGCAGGGAAATGATAAATACCACGGCTTGATATGCAGGATTCGGTTTCGCTGCCTAAAAGCATCTTATCGGTATATTTGTTATAGTTTGTTTCGTATGTATGTGGCTTATAGTTTAAACCGACAATATCGGTATAGAAAGCCAAATGGTTTGTAAAGCATTGCGGATAACCGTTAAAGCAGGCGATTACGGGGCGTGTTGGGTCGGTAGCTTTGGTAATATCATAAAGCATTTTGCCTGTAAGCCAGCCATCTTCCCACCACTGTTCACGGATTTCATTGCCGATTGACCACATAATAACACACGGGTGGTTGCGGTCGCGCTTTATAATGTCAATTGCATCCTGCTTTGCATACTCATCAAAGGATTGCGAATAGCCGTTTTTAACCTTGGCAAGACGCCATTCATCAAAAAATTCATCCATTACAAGAATGCCCATTTCATCACAAAGCTGTAAAAGCTCGGGTGCGGGCGGGTTGTGACTTGTGCGCCAAGCATTAACGCCCATGCCCTTCATAATTTCAATTTGGCGCTTAAGGGCAGATTTGTTAAACGCCGCACCAATAGCACCAAGGTCATGGTGCATACAAACACCCTTTATTTTAAGGTAACGCCCGTTAAGGAAAAAGCCCTGCCTTGTAAATTCACACTTGCGAATACCAAATTTAACACTTTCGCTGTAACCGTTTTCAAGTGTAATTTCAGCAGTGTAAAGCTTTGGTGAAGTAACATCCCAAAGTATAGGCTTTTCAAGCTCAAATAAAACGGCATCACCCTTGGTTACAAGCTCAAATTGCTGCCCGTCGGGTGCGGTTATTTTTGCAGTAAAGCCTGAGGTGTTTACAAGCTCGGCCGAAATATCCATAATAGCCATATTATCATCCAAATAGCTTTGCCTTACCCAAATGCCGTTATAAGCAATGTGTGCTTCAGGCTTGGATACAAGGCGGATATTGCGGTAAATACCCGCGCCCGAATACCAGCGGCCGCTGTTTTCACGCACTTCAGCATAAACCGCAATTAAATTTTCTTCACCGAAATTAACAAAATCGGTAATATCAACCGAAAAGGACTTATAGCCGAAATGGTTTTGACCCGCCAGCTTTCCGTTTATGTAAATGCGGCTGTTCCACATAACGCCGTCAAATTCTAAAAACACCTTGTCGGTCTTTGGGAGTTTAACCCATTTGCGATAAACGCCTGCGCCTACGGTGGGGAGTCCACCCGTCCATCCGGTTATTATTTGAGCCTTTTTCATACCGTCTTCAACGATTTGGTTTACGGTGGGGTCGTTTTCGGCTAAGAAATCACCCTCTACCGCCCAGTCGTGCGGTATGCGTACCGTGCGCCAAGCGCTGTCATCAAAATCGGGCGCAAAAACACTTTCATCTATAGTATCAAGCTCGAATTTTTTAAACTTAAAATTGGTTTTAAGATACATCTTAAAACCCTCCTTTTATTTTGCCTTACTTTCGCAATAAATGCAGCGGTAAACACGCTTTTCCTTATCGGCAAGCTTAAAAACCTGAGGCAACTCCTGTTCGGTAGTAGTAATACACCTTGGGTTTTTACAAACAATTACATTTTCAAGCCTTTGGGGCAAAGCAATTTGCTTCTTTTCAATTATATTGCCGTCTTTAATAATGTTAACGGTAACATCGGGGTCGATATAACCCAAAATGTCGGCCTTTAGATCAATATCGGCATCAATTTTAATAATATCCTTTTTGCCCATTTTTCTACTTGGAGCATTTTTAATAAATGCAACCGAGCAGCCAAGCTCATCAAGCCTTAAAAGTGAATAAATCTTCATTCCAAGCCCTGCGGTGATATGGTCAATAACAATGCCGTTTTTAATTGTATCAACTGTCATTTACTTAACCTCCAAAAGCATCAATATAAGCGCCATTCGCATATATTTTCCGTTTAATACCTGCTTAAAGTAGCAAGCGCGGGGGTCACTGTCAATTGCTACGCTGATTTCGTTAACACGGGGCAGCGGATGCATAACCGAAAGGCTTTGCTTTGCAGTTTCAAGCTTTTCGGGAGTAAGAATATAGCTGTCCTTTAACCGCAAATATTCCTCCTCGTTAAAGAAGCGCTCGCGCTGAACGCGGGTCATATACAAAACATCAAGGTCGGCCATAACCGCTTCCAAATCAGTAGTTTCCAAAACCTCAAAATTGTCCTGCTTTAAGGATTCCCTTACATATTCGGGCACTCTTAATTCGTTAGGAGAAATAAAGATAAACTTCACATTGTTATAACGGCGAAGCGCAGTTATAAGGGAATGTACGGTTCTGCCAAATTTAAGGTCGCCGCAAAATCCAACGGTCAAGTTATCAAAACCGCCCTTTTCGCGCTTAATGGTAAGCAAATCGGCGAGGGTTTGGGTTGGGTGGTTATGACCGCCGTCACCCGCATTTATAACGGGTACGGTTGCATTCATAGAAGCTACAAGCGGTGCGCCTTCCTTTGGGTGGCGCATTGCAATAATATCAGCATAGCAGGAAACTGTTTTTGCCGTATCGGCAACACTTTCGCCCTTTGCCGAGGATGAGCTTTGGGCTTCGGAAAAGCCAAGCACGTTACCGCCAAGCTCGTACATAGCGGCCTCAAAGCTTAGTCTTGTACGGGTGGACGGCTCGAAAAACAGGGTTGCAAGCTTTTTGCCCTTGCATTTTTCGCTGTATTTTGCGGGGTTTTCAATAATATCGTTCGCTGTGTTTAAAAGCGCGTCAATTTCATCAAGCGAAAGTTCAGCAATATCAATTAAACTTCTCATATAAAAAGTCCCTTCTATTAAAGCAAATAATTATAATGCGTGACCGACAAATTTATATCCGTCGGCAAAGCCGACACCAAAACTATTCACTATTCACTTTTAACTATTCACTGAATAATTTTTAGTGACACTAAAATTATTCCTTTGCACCATTTATAGCAAGATAATTTTTAATTCTTTCTACGTTTTCAGCGTTCTTTTCATCTTCGCTTAAGTATTCAATTATGTCGTAAACATCTACAACCGAATATACGGGGAAGCCAAATTCTTCGCCAACCTCGGCCATTGCAGATTTTTCGGTTTTACCCTTTTCCTTGCGGTCAACCATTACAAAAACGGCCGCAACCTTACTGTCCTTTACTGACGACAAAATTTCCATACTTTCGCGGATAGCGGTACCTGCGGTGATAACGTCTTCAACAATTACAATGTCTTCACCTTGGGGTTTATAACCAACAAAAACACCGCCTTCGCCGTGGTCCTTTTCTTCTTTGCGGTTAAAGAAAAACGGAACATCTAAGCCTTGCTTTGATAATGCGCAAGCAACCGAAACGGCAATGGGAATACCCTTGTAAGCGGGGCCGTAAAGCACGGTTTTTTTGTTGCCAACCTTTTCAAAATAAGCCTTGGCATAAAATTCACCCAATTTTGAAATTTGGTCGCCTGTCTTAATGTCACCTGCGTTTATAAAATAAGGAATTTTACGGCCTGATTTCGCAGTAAAATCACCAAACTTTAAAACACCTGCGTTTTCTAAAAACTGTATAAATTCTCTTTTATAGCCTTCCATTTTTCTTCTCCTTTATATTTATAGTAATTAATGATGAATAATGAATAGTGAATAATTTCGGTGTGCCGTTTTCGGCACGGATTTATATCAGTTTTCGGCAAGCCGAAAACACATTAATTATTCATTCTTCATTTTTCATTTTTCATTTGTGAAGAATTTATCCAATAAATTCTTCACAACAACGTGTATACGCAGCAACGGGGTCCTCAGCAGCGGTGATGGGGCGGCCCACAACGATATAGTCACTACCGATTTCCTTTGCGGCGGCAGGTGTCATAACGCGCTTTTGGTCACCAACGTCACCGTCGGCAAAGCGTACACCGGGGGTAACGGTAACAAAGTTTTTACCGCAACGGTCGTGTACCTTGCCGGCTTCTAAGGGTGAGCAAACAACGCCGTCAAGACCTGCCTTTGCGGCGTTTGCGGCATAGTGCATAACAACCTCATCAATGGGCTTATTGATTAAAAGGTCGTTTTCCATTGTTTCCTGGTCGGTAGAGGTAAGCTGTGTAACCGCAATTAAAATAGGGCGGGTGCCGTCTTCCCTTGTTAAACCTTCAAGTGCGGCAGTCATCATATTAACAGTGCCTGCGGCGTGAAGGTTTGTCATATCAACATCAAGGCGTGATAAAACCGCCATTGACTTTTTAACGGTGTTGGGGATATCGTGAAGCTTTAAATCCAAAAAGATTTTGTGGCCACGCGCTTTAATTTCGCGAACAATTTCGGGGCCTTCAGCATAAAAAAGCTCCATACCGATTTTAACAAAAGGCTTTTTGCCTGTAAATTTGTCTAAAAAAGTTAAAACCTGTTCCTTACTTGCAAAGTCGCAAGCGATAATAACGTCCTTACCCATTTTAATGTGCTCCTCCTATAATATCATTTAAGTCCCGAATTCCATATTTTTCCATTGTTTTAGGCAACATATTTATAATGTCACGACAAGCAAAGGGGTTAACGAGGTTTGCCGCGCCTACCTGTACTGCAGTAGCGCCTGCAAGCATAAATTCAATTACGTCCTCGGCAGACTGTATACCGCCCATACCAACAATTGGGATTTTTACTGCATCGTAAACCTGATAAACCATTCTGACCGCTACCGGCTTAATGGCAGGGCCCGAAAAACCACCCATTTTGTTTGCAACAACAGGCTTTTTGGTTTTAAGGTCAATTTTCATACCTAAAAGGGTGTTAATAAGGCTTATACCGTCAGCGCCCTCGCTTTCGCAAGCCTTAGCAATTTCCACAATGTCGGTGACATTGGGGGATAGCTTTATAATTACGGGCTTGTCGGTAACCCTTTTAACCGCTTTAGTAACCGCGGCCGCATTTTCAGCACTTGTACCAAAGGCTAAACCGCCACCGTGTACGTTTGGACAGGAAATGTTAACCTCAAACCAACCGATTTGGTCTTCACCGTTTAGCTTTTCGCAGGTGTAAACATAATCATCAACCGAAAAGCCGCTGACATTTGCCATAACCTTTTTGTTAAAGCATTCCTTGAGCTTTGGAAGCTCGTTAGCAATTACGGCATCAACACCCGGGTTTTGAAGACCTACCGAATTTATCATCCCTGCCTCTACCTCGGCAATGCGGGGTGTAGGATTACCAAAACGGGCATCCTTAGTGGTGCCTTTAAAGGAAAAGGTACCAAGACGGTTAATATCATAAAGGTCGGCAAATTCATAGCCGAAGCCAAAGGTACCGCTTGCGGGAATTACGGGATTATCAATAGTAATACCGCAAAGATTAACTTTTGTGTTTACCATATAATTTCCTCCCTGTAAAGCACGGGGCCGTCCTTACAAATACGCTTGTTACCGTATTTGGTTTTACAGCTACAGCCCATACAAGCGCCAAAGCCACAGCCCATTCTTTCCTCAAAACTAAACTGACCGCTTGTTTTTGCAACCTTTTCAATTGCCTTAAACATCGGCATTGGGCCGCAGGTGAAGAAATAGTCATAATCCTCGCCCATAGCGTCGGTTACAAAGCCCTTAACGCCTGCGCTGCCGTCGACTGTGGTAATTATTACCTTAACACCAAGCATTTCAAAGGCCTTGTCGTAAAAAATTTCGCTTTTTGTGTTAAAGCCAAGAATAACGGTTGGAGTTTTACCTAATTTTAAAAGCTCTTTACAAAGGTTAAAAAGAGGCGGAATACCCACACCGCCGCCAATTAAAAGCGGTTTTTGGCAGGGCACCTCAGGGTTAAAGCCGTTACCAAGACCTGTAAGCAGGTCAAGCATTTCACCCTGCTTCATTTTTGACATTTGTTCGGTGCCTTCACCCACAACCTTATAGATTAGGGTTATGGTTTTGTCGTTATAATCGCACACCGAAATGGGACGGCGCAAAAACTTGCCGTCTAATTTAATGTTAACAAACTGACCCGGCGCAATAAGTGCCGAGGTGTCACCCTCAAGCACCATACTGTAAACCGTGTCGGTAAGTGCATAGTTATAAAGAATTTTATAAATTCCCTGCTTTACCATAATAATTACCTCATAAACAATGAATGATGAATAATGAATAGTGAATAATTAATGTGTGCCTTACGGCACAATTTATATCCGTTTTCGCTTTGCGAAAACACATTAATTTTTAATTATTCATTTTTTCATTATTAATTTTAAAAAACAGGATGTTTTTTATGCATCAATTGTAGAAATTGTAAGTGTAGTTTCCTCTAAAACATCCAAAAGCACACGAACCGTATCAAGCGCGGTAAACAAGGTTACATTGTTTTCGGTTGCGCAAAGGCGAATTTCGTGACCGTCGGTAACGGGGCCCTTGGAATTTATATCGCGTGTATTGATAATATATGCAATATGGCCCTGACGGATTGCTTCGGGAATTTCATCGCTGCCTTCGCCTATTTTATGAAGCACGTGGGTGCGAATGCCGTTTTTCTTTAAAAATTCGGCAGTGCCTGTGGTGGCTTCAATATTAAAGCCAAGGTTGTAGAAGCGACGGATAAGGGGTAATGCCTCTTCCTTATCACAGTCGGCAATGGTTGCCAAAATTGTGCCGTAGTTTTGCACCTTCATACCGCTTGCCTGAAGCGCCTTGTAAAGTGCGCGGGTTAATTTATCATCATAACCGATAGCTTCACCTGTCGACTTCATTTCGGGTGAAAGGTAAGCGTCAAGACCGCGAATTTTATTGAACGAGAACACGGGAACCTTTACATAGTAACGGTTCTTTTCATCGGGATAAATACCGAAAATACCCTGTTCTTTAAGTGATTTGCCCAAAATAACCTCGGTTGCAATATCGGCAAGGCTATAGCCTGTTGCTTTTGAAAGGAAGGGTACGGTACGGGATGAACGGGGGTTAACCTCGATTATATAAACATCGTCATTCTTATCAACAATAAACTGAATGTTGTAAAGACCCACAATGCCAATACCACGGCCCAGCATTTTTGCGTACTGTAAAATTGTACCCTTTACCTTATCGGAAATACTGAAGGTGGGATAAACGCTTATAGAGTCACCTGAATGGATACCTGTTCTTTCAACAAGCTCCATAATACCGGGGATAAACACATCTGTGCCGTCGCAAATAGCGTCAACCTCAACCTCTTTACCCGAAA
Organism: Oscillospiraceae bacterium; assembly: GCA_015066005.1. GTDB lineage: Bacteria > Bacillota > Clostridia > Oscillospirales > Acutalibacteraceae > UBA737. The sequence goes on along the minus strand of SVPF01000029.1, from coordinate 14,296 downwards.
TGTACTTATCAACCAAAACAGGCTTGTCCTCGTCAATTTCAACAGCGGTTTTAAGGTAATGGCGAAGCTGATTTTCATCCGCAACAATTTGCATTGCGCGACCGCCCAATACGAAGGAGGGGCGCACAAGCACGGGGTAGCCAATTTCCTTAGCGGCGGCAATGCCGTCCTCAATTTTAGTTACTGCCTTACCCTGAGGCTGAGGAATGTTAAGGTCCTTAAGAATTTTTTCAAAGCTGTCGCGGTTTTCGGCGCGTTCAATAGCGTCACAGTCGGTACCAATAATTTTAACCCCGCGATCCCTTAGCGGCTCAGCCAAGTTAATTGCAGTCTGACCGCCAAGAGAAGCAATAACACCTTCGGGCTGTTCGAAATCAATAATGTTCATAACATCCTCGGGGGTTAAGGGTTCAAAATAAAGCTTGTCGGCTGTGGTATAGTCGGTCGAAACGGTTTCGGGGTTGTTGTTAATAATAATTGCTTCATAGCCCGAATTTTTAATGGTGGAAACGGCGTGTACGGTTGAATAGTCAAATTCAACACCCTGACCGATACGGATAGGACCTGCGCCTAAAACAACTATCTTCTTCTTATCGGTTAAGATAGAGGTGTTTTCACCTGTATATGAAGAATAGAAGTACGGAATATATGCGCCTGTGTGGCAGGTATCAACCATACGGAAGGCGGGGAAAAGCTTATTCTCTTTACGGAAGCTGTAAACCTCAAGCTCACTGCATTCCCACATTCTTGCAACATACTTATCAGAAAAGCCCATCTTCTTTGCGGCGGTTAAAGCCTCAAGATCAAAGGGTTTTTCCTTAAGCTTGCGTTCCATATCAATAATATTTTTAATCGCTTCAAGGAAGAATGCGGTGATTTGGGTTATATTGTGAATTTCCTCAACAGTGGCACCGCGGTAAAGAAGCTCGGCAATAGCAAATAAATTGTCATCCCTGAATTGACCGATATATTCATAAAGCTCGGCATCGGTCATATTGTCAAACTTGTGGTGGTAAAGATGGTTTACACCGATTTCAAGCGAACGTGTACCCTTTAAAAGACTTTCCTCCAAAGTAGAACCAATGCCCATAACCTCGCCCGTAGCCTTCATTTGTGTACCAAGAAGGTTTGAAGCGGCGGTAAACTTATCAAACGGGAAACGGGGCAATTTTGCAATTACATAATCAAGCTTAGGCTCGAAAGAAGCGTTGGTATTTGCAATTTTAATTTCGTCAAGGGTCATACCAACTGCAATTTTAGCAGTAACGCGTGCAATGGGGTAACCGCTTGCCTTTGAAGCCAAAGCAGATGAACGGGAAACACGGGGATTAACTTCAATAAGATAATATTCGCTGCTGTCGGGATTTAACGCAAACTGAACATTACAGCCGCCTTCAATTTTCAATTCGCGAATAATTTTAATTGCGCTGTCATTAAGCATTTTTAGGTCGTGGTCGTTAAGGGTCATAATAGGTGCCACAACAATAGAGTCACCCGTATGCACACCGACAGGGTCGATATTTTCCATACCGCAAATGGTAATGGCTTTATCGCTGCTGTCGCGCATAACCTCAAATTCAATTTCCTTATAGCCTTTAACGCTTTTTTCAATTAAAACCTGATGCACGGGGGATAACTTAAAAGCATTAAGACCAACCTCGATTAGCTCCGCTTCGTTATAAGCAAAGCCGCCGCCTGTACCACCAAGGGTAAATGCAGGGCGCAAAACAACGGGGTAACCGATTTTTTCTGCAGCCTTTTTAGCTTCTTCAAGGTTATATGTGATTTCAGAGGGGATTGTAGGCTCGCCAATGGACTGGCAAAGGTCCTTAAACATTTCACGGTCTTCAGCACGCTGAATACTTTCACTGCAGGTACCTAATAGTTCAACACCGCATTCCTTTAAAATGCCCTTTTCTTCAAGCTGCATTGCAAGATTAAGACCTGTCTGACCGCCAATGCCGGGAACAATGGCATCAGGGCGTTCATAACGGATAACCTTTGCAACAAATTCAAGGGTCAAAGGCTCCATATAAACCTTGTCAGCAATGGTAGTGTCGGTCATAATGGTAGCAGGGTTCGAGTTGCAAAGCACAACCTCGTAGCCTTCTTCCTTAAGTGCAAGGCAGGCCTGTGTGCCTGCATAGTCAAATTCAGCAGCCTGACCAATAACAATAGGTCCCGAGCCGATAATTAAAATTTTCTTTAAGTCTTTTCTTTTTGCCATTATAATTCCCCCAATTATTTTTTATACACGGTCTTACCGCCACACACGGTAAGCACACATTCACCAAACAGCTTCGCATTTTCAAAGGGTGTGGCCTTCCCCAGTGACAAAAAGTCACCGCTGTTAACTGTTATTTCTTTATTCAAATCCCACACGGTGTAGCCGCTATCGGCAATACCAAAACGGCTTCGCGGGTTTAAAGCCATAATTTCCACCAGCTTTTCCAAGGTAATTATGCCCGTTTTTACAAGGTGGGTATACATAACGGGAAAAGCGGTTTCAATGCCAACCACACCAAAGGCACTTTTTTCCAGTCCCTTTGACTTTTCTTCTGCGCTATGTGGTGCATGGTCGGTTGCTATCATATCAATTGTGCCGTCCTTAATGCCTTCAATAAGTGCAAGTCGGTCGGCTTCGGAACGAATGGGCGGGTTCATTTTAAAACGCCCCTCTTCCAATAAATCCATATCGTTAAACACAAGGTAATGAGGTGCCGTTTCACAGGTTACGTCTACCCCTTCGGCCTTGGCTTTTCGAATTAAATCAACGCTTTCCTTTGTAGAAATGTGGCACACGTGATATTTACAGCCAATTTCCTTTGCAAGCCTTAGGTCACGCTCAATAGGTACCCATTCACTTTCACTGCAAATGCCCCTATGATTGTGAGCCTTAGCATATTCACCGTCGTGAATATAGCCGCCGCGAAGCAGTGAATTTTCTTCACAGTGGGCAACAATAATTTTACCCAAACGCTTAGCGTTTATCATAGCGCTTCGCATCAAAGCCTCACTTTGCACGCCCTTGCCGTCATCTGAAAAGGCAAACGCGTGGGAAAGGCTTTCAAAATCAACCAATTCCTCACCCTTTTGCCCCACCGTTATCGAAGCATAGGGATGAACATTTATAACAGCATCACGCTTTATTATGTCCAACTGCTGCTGTAAATTTTCCGCAGTGTCGGGCACGGGGTTAAGGTTGGGCATTGAGCAAACATCGCTATACCCGCCGCGAGCCGCCGCACGACTGCCCGAAAAAATTGTTTCCTTATATGAAAAACCCGGCTCTCGTAAATGTACGTGTACATCACAAAAAGCCGGTAAAACAACAATATTATTAAAATTGGAAATAATAGTGCCGTTAGGGAATGAAAAGTCCTTCAAAACGAATTGTTTATTTTCGTAAACCTTTGCGTTTTTAACAGTCACTGTTAACACTCCTTAAAAAATGCCCAAATTTCAATATATTTTATCATACTGTATATATATTGTCAAGAAATTTACCGCCTATTTAAAGAAATAAATTGTAAAATAAAATGTTTTGTGTTACAATAAAGCAAACTACAATTTAAGGAGAAATGTAAGTGTCATTTCCGCTTGATAAAATTAGAAATTTTTGCATTGTTGCGCATATAGACCATGGTAAATCCACCTTGGCCGACCGCTTGCTTGAACACACCCAGTCGGTTGCAAGTCGTGATATGGAGGAACAAATTCTTGACAGTATGGATTTGGAAAGGGAACGCGGCATTACCATTAAAGCCCACGCCGTTACCCTTTATTACGATGCTAATGACGGTGAAAGGTACGAGCTTAACTTAATTGATACCCCCGGCCACGTTGACTTTAACTATGAGGTTTCACGTTCTTTAGCCGCTTGCGAGGGTGCCGTGCTTATTGTTGACGCAAGTCAGGGTATTGAGGCCCAAACCCTTGCCAACACCTATTTGGCGGTTGACCACGGGCTTGAAATTTTACCCGTTATAAATAAAATTGACCTTCCTTCAGCCGAGCCCGAACGAATTAAAGGTGAAATTGAGGATATTATCGGCATCCCTGCCGACAATGCGCCCTTGATTTCGGCAAAAACAGGCATTAACATTGAAGAAGTGTTAGAAAAAATTGTTACCGAAATTCCTGCGCCTAAGGGCGATCGTGAGGCTCCCCTTTCGGCCCTTATTTTCGATTCTTATTACGATTCTTATAAGGGTGTTATTGTATATTTCCGTGTGGTAAGCGGTAAAATCAAAAGCGGCGACGTTATTAAAATGATGGCAACGGGCGCCCAGTTTGACATTGTTGAGCTTGGCCGCAAGCGCGCAACCTCGCTTGAACCCTGTGACGTTTTGGAAGCAGGTGAGGTTGGCTATTTGGCAGCTTCAATCAAAACGGTAAGTGAGGCCCGTGTTGGTGACACCATTACCTTGGCTGACAACCCTACCCCACAGGCGCTTGAGGGCTACCGCAAGGTAAACCCCGTTGTTTTCTGCGGTATTTACCCTGCTGACGGCGCAAAATATCCCGATTTACGCGACGCTTTGGATAAGCTTCAGCTAAACGATGCTTCCCTTTTGTTTGAGCCTGAATCCTCAAACGCTTTAGGCTTTGGCTTCCGTTGCGGCTTCTTAGGGTTATTGCATATGGAAATTATACAAGAACGCCTAGAGCGTGAGTATAATTTAGACCTTGTTACCACAGCACCCAGCGTTGAATATAAGTTTACTTTATCAACGGGTGAAACAATTACGGTGGATAACCCCACCAACTACCCCGACCCCGCAATTATTGTTGATGCGCTTGAGCCTGTGGCCGACGTTCACATTTATTCACCAAGCAGCTTTGTCGGTACTATTATGCAGCTTTGTGAGGAACGCCGCGGTGTTTATACCGATATGAAATATATGGGCGACCGTGTTGATATTCATTATATTATGCCAATGGGCGAAATTGTTTACGACTTTTTTGATGCGCTTAAATCACGCACAAAGGGTTATGCAAGCTACGATTATGAAATGAAGGGCTATGAAAAGTCAAAGCTTGTGAAACTGGATGTTCTACTTGCAGGCGATATGGTCGATGCGCTCTCATTTATTGTTCATAACGATAATGCTTATGCAAGGGCACGTAAAATTGCCGAAAAATTAAAGGAATTTATACCGAGACAGCTCTTTGAGGTTCCCGTTCAGGTTGCGGTTTCGGGTAAGGTTATTGCACGCGAAACGGTTAAGGCAATGAGAAAAGACGTGCTTGCTAAGTGCTACGGCGGTGATATTACCCGTAAGAAAAAGCTTCTTGAAAAGCAAAAAGAGGGTAAAAAGCGTATGCGCCGCTTAGGTAACGTTGAGGTTCCGCAGGAAGCCTTTATGGCAGTTTTAAAATTAGACGAATAGGTGATAAAATGGCTAGCAAAAACAAAAGACAGCAAGCAATCTTAAAGCGTAATATATTTTTAGGCAGTGTAAGCCTTGTGCTTATTGCCGCTATCGTGCTTATTGCTTGGGTGGTAGGCTCAGGCCTTGGGGATAATGATAATAAGGATAATAAGGACAATAAAGACACCACCAGTCAAAGCTCATCTACCCCAAGTCAAACTGAATCAACGGATAATACTTCAAGTGATGTTGAATCTAAAAAGCCGCTTCCCAGCACACCCGAGCCTGTTCAGGTCGGCACATTTGAGGGTGACGCCAACTTTACCAAAACAATTTTGGTAAACATTAAAAATCCTTTACCGAAGGACCACGATTATAAAGCAAATATGATGGTTTTTCCAAGTGAATATAAATGGTATTCTCAGGCCGAGGTTTACCGTAAAATTGATAAGGATATTTGGCCATATCTCAAGGCTATGATGGATGCCGCACGCGCTGACGGTGTAGACATTGGCATTATTTCGGCTTGGCGTGATTACGGCACGCAAGTAACCCTTTACGAAGCGCAAATTAAAAAGTGGAAGGACAAGGGCTATTCTGAAGCAGATGCCATTAAGGAAGCCTCCTCCCGTGTCGCTGTACCCGGTACAAGCGAGCACCACACAGGCTTAGCGGTTGACTTTAATTCAACCCAAACCTCATTCGAAAACACAAAGGCGTTTAAATGGCTTAAAGAAAACGCTCAGGATTACGGCTTTATAATGCGCTATGAAAAGGAAAAGATGGACATTACGGGCGGCATTATTTACGAGCCGTGGCATTGGCGCTTTGTTGGTATAAATATCGCCAAGGAAATGAAAGAATTGGGCTATTGCTACGAAGAATATTGCCAATATAAAGGCATTGGAGATTATATTTATTAAGTTTAAGCGGCAGTTTTCCTGCCGCTTTTTTATTTTCAAATTATAGTTTGTCGGTGCGTTTGATTGTATAATTTTAGCCTTCTCCAGCGGAGAAGGCTTTCGGGCGATTCGTGAATCGCCCCTACAGATACGCAATCTAATTTGTACAATAATTACGAATTACGCATTACGAATTACGCATTATTTATGTCGATATATTGCTACGCAATTCGATATTTTTGCTTTATAGCAAAATCGATATGTTTGTTACACAAACTCGATATGATATAAATCCCTTCTTGTTCCGCAGAACATATCGAGGTTTTGATGCAGTTTGTTTTTACAAACTGCATCAAAAGCATATCGAGTCATTTGTGACATATCGAAAATCCCGAAAGGGATTTATATCGATGGGCCTTCGGCCCCATAAACCCCAATTTAATTTTAAATAAATAAATATTACACAAAAAAATGCACTTGAAAAGGCGTCGATTGTATTGTAAAATAAACATATAATTTACTTGGCGGTGAAATTTATGGCAAAAAAAATATTATTTTTCGGTGACTCTATTACCGACGCTTGCCGCAGAGAAGATGCTTTTTGCGGTATGGGTGCAGGCTATGCCACCATGGTTAACGGTGAATTAGGCGCGGAATACCCCAATGAGTATGAATTTATAAATATGGGTATCGGCGGCCATAGAATTGTTGATTTATATGCCCGTTTAAAGAGCGATTTTTTAAATCACAAGCCGGATTACGCAAGCATTTATTGCGGCGTTAATGACAGTTGGCACGAAATTTTGTACCAAAACGGTGTTAATACACCTAAGTTTGAAAAGGTGTACCAAATTATGCTTGATGAAATTTTGGAAGAGCTTCCCGATATTAAGCTTATCTTGATTGCGCCCTATGTTGTTGAAGGCAGATGTACCTGTAACACCGAGGAAATGCCTGATAGGTTACAGCAATTTGAGGTTGATGTTGCCGAAAAGGCTGCGGCGGTTAAAAGAATTGCCGAAAAGTACAATTTACCGCTTATTGAGCTTCAGCCGATTTTTGACGAGGCCTGCAAAAAAGCTCCGTCAACCTATTGGACAACCGACGGCGTTCACCCAATGATAGCAGGTCACACACTTATCAAAAACGCCTGGATTAAAGAATTTAAAAAGTTAATTTAAATTTAATGCACAGCAAGGTATTTTCCTTGCTGTGTTTTTTGTATTTATTAAAAATTTCCAGCCATAATAAATTTATTGAGGTGACTATATGGCAGGAAATTTAAGCGATTACCAAAACAAATTTATAAGCGGTAACCTTGCGCAAGATATTAAAGCCTTTAAGGATATTTTTAAAAACGATGCAACCCTTCGTGTAAAGCAAATATCCGCCCGAAAGTGCGTCCGATTTGATGCCGCGCTTTTGTATATAGACGGTATGGTGGATTCCAACCAGCTTAACGAAGCAGTAATTGAACCGCTTATGGAAATGGAGGTTAAAAGCTGCTACAGTGATTTAGCGGAATATGTTGAAAAGCAGCTGCTTTTTGCAAGGGATGTTAAGACCCAAAACGATATTTCAAAAATTTTAGAGGGGATTTTGTACGGCGAAGCGTTGTTGCTTATAGACCACAGCAAAACCGCGCTTATGCTGGATGTTAAGGGCTGGCGGACAAGAGGCATTAAGGAGCCCGAAAACGAAAGAATTATTCAGGGCCCGCGCGAGGGCTTTGAGGAGGCCGCCCTATTAAACCTTGCAATGCTGCGCCGAAAGCTTCAAACCCCCGATTTGTGCATAGAGCTTACCCGCGTTGGCAGGCGCACAAACACGGCCGTTTTTATTTGCTATTTAGGCGAGCTTGTAAACCGCAAAACCTTGCGAAAAATTAAAGAAAGCCTTTCAAGAATTAACATTGACGGCATTCTGGACACCAACTATATTATTGAAGAAATTTCACCACACCCACTTTCACTTTTCAAAACCGCAGGCACTACAGAGCGCCCCGACGTTGTGGCTGCACGGCTTTTAGAAGGGCGCATTGCCGTTATTGTTGACGGCACGCCAATGGTTATGACCCTGCCCTATTTATTTTCAGAAAACTTTCAGTCGGATGAGGACTATTACCAAAGCTTTTGGCTGGGGTCGCTTGGCCGCATTATGCGGTATTTTTGTTTTTTACTTTCAATTATTACCCCCGCGCTTTTTGTGGCGATTACCACCCTTCACCCCGAATTTTTACCCACAAGCTTTGTTATAACGGTATTAGAACAGCGCGCAGCGGTACCATTTTCCATCGTAAGTGAAACCTTGGGTATGATTTTAATTTTTGAAATTTTAAAGGAAACAGGGGTGCGAATGCCGCAAAACATTGGTCCCGCATTGTCAATTGTAGGCGGTCTTGTTGTAGGTCAGGCGGCGGTAGAAGCAAAAATTATCAGCGCACCCACCCTTATAATTGTTGCACTTTCGGGTATTGCGGGGTTAATGCTTCCGCGCCTTCGTGCAGCGGTGTTCTTTTTACGGTTCGGTTTTGTAATTCTTTCGGCTTTTTTCGGACTTTACGGCCTATTTTCAGGCACAATTTTACTTTTAATGTATACAATTTCACTTAAAAGCTACGACACAGCTTACACACTTGAGCTCAACAAAATAAGTCTTCAGTCCCTTAAGGACAGTATTTGGCGTGCGCCTTGGAAAATAATGCTTAGTCGACCGATTTTTAATAAAAACATTATAAGGCAGAAGCAAAAATGAAAAAATTGTTTATTATACTTTTATGCCCCTTGCTTTTATGCGGCTGCAAACAGCGACCGCAGGAATATTTAGTAACCGCAATTGCCGCCGATTACAGCGGTGGGCTGTACACCCTTTACTATGAAGCGGTAATAATTAACAGCGAAACCTCGGACCAAAAACGTGAAATTTTAACCGCCAGCGGCCGAACTCTTTTGGAAGCTGTAGAAAGCATTGAAAAGCAGGCTACTCTACCCCTTTTAATGTCACATTGCGGCATTGTTGCGGTTGGCAAGGGCATTTCCCGCACCAAGCTTTTGGGCATTATGAAATACTGCAAGGAAAACCGCGATATAACCCTTTCGGTACAATTTTTAAGAACAGACAGCCCCAAACAGCTTTTAAAAACCGAACCGCTTTCATCAATTAGTGTTGGGTATGATTTAGTAAGCCTTATAAGAACGCAAAAAGAGGATTTTAAAAACCGACTTTTTGAAATTTATAAAAACCCAAGCCCTGTTTTACCAAAGCTCAATTTAACTGAAAAGGGGTATTATTTTGAATAAGCTAAAGCCTTTTTCACACCATTTTGTGTGGCTTTCCTGTCTTTTTATTTTAGGAAGCGGAATTATAAATTTACCCTTTGCTTTTGCCGACAAGCTAACCTTTTTGGGCTTTTTAATTGCTTTTTTAATAGCAATTCCCTTAACCTTCGCAGTAATTAAATTGGATTTTTTAAGGCTTCCCATTCTGCTTTTGGCGCTTTATTTGGCGGCCGACGCATTAGTAATTTTTTTAAAATTTATTGAGTATACATTACTTGGAAGCCGCCAAAATTTTTGGATATTATTGCTTTTTATACTGCCGCTAATATACTTTTGCTTTAGAAAACCGCCCGAAATTTTTAATTTTTCACTTATATGCGGCTTGCTTTGCGGACTGCTTTTAATATTTTTCTTTTTTGCAACCTTTAAGGATTTTAATTTTAAAAATATTTATATTTATTCCCTTCCGAATGTTAAAAATTTATTTTATCAAACGGTGCCCTATATTAAAACAGTCACCCTGCCAATCGTTGTTTTAACACTCTTTGCGAAACAAAATAACATCGGAACCGCCGTTACCCTGTCGGGTATTTTTTCGGGAGCGGCACTTTTGGTAATAAGCATTTTAAATTCGGTACTGCTTTTCGGCGCCGAAATGGCGGGCGAGCTTTCATACCCTTATGCTAATGCCATAAGCACCGTGACCTTTGGCAATTTGTTTTCTCGGCTTGACGGATTTTCATACTTTATATATTTTGTAACCGCAATTATTAAAATTACGGTTTGTGTTGAAGTGGTTAAAAGGCAAATTGGGGGTTTAACGCTTCGCGAGGTAATAAGTAAGAGGTAATAGTGAAGAGGTTCGGTGTCACTTCGCAACGGATTAAAATTGTTGATTTTATTAATTTAATTGTATATTCGGAGGGGCGATTCACGAATCGCCCGCCTGTACATAGCTGTAATTCACGGACAATTCGTGAATTGTCCCTACGATGTGCCCCCAATTTAACTAAGCGATAAACTATAATTTGAATATGCTTATATCCGCGTGAAGCGGCACCTAACCTCTTCTTGTTGTTTTTATTTAGCACTAAAAAAACGCACCCATAACGGAGACACTTCGTAAAGAAGTAGTCTCCGTTTTTCTATATAAAGAAAAAGACACTTTCAGATTTTGAAAGTGTCATAGTGGGTTACATACTTTAAAACTATACCTATCTCAAAGATGAGATAATTAGTGATATTGCAACCTAACGGTTTCAGTTATATTATATTCGCCTTTAAACTCGCGAAGCGAATATCACTTGGACCTTAGTCCAAATATAACTGCGAAGCAATATCACTCGCCGTAAGGCGAATATAACTGTGGCACCTTCCTTACGGAGGGTGCCACAAGGGTGCGTTTTTTTATCTTCCCGCCTTTAATTTGGCAAATAATTTTGTGCTGCGGCATTTTACAAAGGAAATTGCCTTGCCTTCAAGCAAAGTAAGGGTTACATTATTCATTTTTATGGGTATAAGCATAATTTTCATATAGCTTGAACGGGGCTTGGCGGCTTTAAGCGACCGCTTTACCCTTGGGTTATTAAGCATTTTTTTAATTTCAGCGCGTTTTTCCTTGGTTTTAAGCTGACATTTTGGGTTGGTTAAATTTTCAACACAGCCGATAAAACGCTCAATATAACGCCTTGCAACAAATTCCTGCGCATCGGCATTTTCAATACCCCAATGCTTATAAAGCGCTTCCATCCAGCCGTGCTCCTCCTCACGCTTCTCGTACATATTGGGTCTATACGCTGCGGTTTCACTTTCGGCACGCTTGCGTATAAAATGATAATACTGCTTGTCGGTTACACTCACGCGCTCAATATCGCGCACAACATCCAAATTAAAGGGGAAATCATCCCACAGAGTTTTGGAATAACGAATATTGTTTTGAATTATATAATCGGCGCGATACAGCTTGTTCCACGGGGTGTAAAGCAGGTTTTTATCGAAAAGTGTATGGGCATTTTGGCGGAATTCATCTGCGTTTTTATAAATTGCGCTTTCAGCCAGCTGATTATCGGTACGGTATTCGGTATCGCTGTAATAAGTATCAATAAAATAACCCGCAACCACAAGCTGTGCGTTGTCGCGCTCGGCCAGATTATACATATCCTCTAGCATTGTGGGTTCGGCCCAGTCATCCGAATCCATAAAATAAAAATATTTACCCTTTGCCTTTTCAATCGCAAGATTTCTTGCCGCGGGCGCACCGCCGTTTTCGGTATGAAAAACGGTTATGCGGCTATCGTTTTTGGCATATTCATCACAAATTTTGCCGCTTTTGTCGGGCGTGCCGTCATCTACAATTAAAAATTCCCAGTCGGAAAAGGTTTGCGCCTGAATGCTTTCAATTGCCTTTCCAACATAATCCTCAACCTTATAAACCGGCATTATTATGCTGATTTTAATGTCACTCATATTAAAACTCCTTATCACAAAGCGCTAGAGCCGATGCTATAACCTTGTCCATATCATAATATTTATATTCTGCAAGTCGACCGCCGAAAAGCATATTGCTTTCCTTTTCGGCTTTCTCCTTATATTTTAAGAAAAGGTCGTTGTTTTTATCATCATTTACGGGGTAATACTGCTCCATTCCCTCTTGCCAATCGGCAGGATATTCGCGGGTTATTACCGTTTTATCCGACACGGCATTTTCAAAATGCTTGTGTTCAATTATGCGGGTAAAGGGAATTTCGCGTTCGGTATAATTAACCACCGCCACGCCCTGATAATCCGCCTTATCTAAAATTTCACTTTCAAACCTAAGGCTTCTGTATTCCAATTCACCGAATTCATAATCATAAAGGCTGTCAAGCGTACCGGTGTAAAGCACCTTTTCGCCCATTTGGTTATAATATTCGCGGTTTTCGTTATAATCGGTATTAAGCAAAAAGTCGCACCCGTCAAAAAGGCGGTCAATTAAAACATTATAACTGCCAACGGGTATGCCCTGATAAATATCGTTAAAATAGTTATTATCATATATATACCGCACAGGCAAGCGCTTAATTATAAATGCGGGCAAATCCTTACAATCACGGCCCCATTGCTTTTCGGTGTAGCCTTTTATAAGCTTTTCGTAAATATCGCGCCCAACAAGACTTATTGCCTGCTGCTCAAGATTTTGCGGTTCGCCTGTTATTTCTTTTTTCTGTTCTTCAATAATAGCCCTTGCTTCATCCGCGGTGGTTACCCCCCACATTTGATTAAAGGTATTCATATTAAAGGGTAAATTGTACATTTCACCCTTATAATTTGCAAGGGGGCTGTTTATAAAATTATTGAATTTGCAAATTGAATTTACAAAGCCCCATACGCGTTCATCACTTGTGTGAAAAATATGCGCGCCGTATTTATGCACATTTATATTTTCAATACTTTCGCAATAAATATTTCCGCCAAGGTGATTGCGTTTTTCTAAAACAAGACAGGTTTTTCCCGCTTTCTTTGCATGGTAAGCAAAAACGGCCGAAAACAAACCGCCGCCAACCAGCACATAATTATATGTTTTCATAACATCACCCCACAATAAGCTGTATAAATTATTGTACCATATATTCACAAAAAATTCCATATAAATAATGAATACAATAAATTTTAAAAAATAAAAAATTTTTGTTGACAACGGTAAACGACTTTGTTATAATAATATGGCGCTGTGATAAGCAGTTTAACATTTGCGAGTGTGCTGGAACAGGCAGACAGGCACGTTTGAGGGGCGTGTGTCAACCGACGTATGGGTTCAAGTCCCATCACTCGCACCAAAATCCAAATTCAACCTTTTGGTTGGGTTTGGATTTTTTATTTGTTAAATTGTGATGGGACTTGAAGCCTAAGAGGGCTGCGAATGTTAAGAAAAACAGTCCGGTGGACTGTTTTTTAATGAGCAGGTGCGCAGGCGGGTACCAAATGCGAAGCATTGGGTCGCCAAGCAGAGCAGATTTGCACATTTTGCCGCCAAGGCAAAATATTTCATAATCCGAAGGATTATTTCATATTGCGTAGCAATATTTCATTCAATATGTTATACCGCTCTTTTCACAACTAAATGATGCTTTATTTTAAAAACTCGCCAAAGGCGAATATAACCAAGGCACACTTCCTTACGAAGTGTGCCTCTTTTGGTTGGGTTTTTGTTTTTTGCCCAAACGATAACGCCATGATAGGTTTTATTAACATAATTATAATTTCTTCATCATACAATTTAGTAGTCCTTTTAGGAGTTGATTGTATGAGAGAAACAGAGCCCCGCGCGGTAATTTTAGGTGAATACATATTAGATACAGGGGCAACGGTAAGGGCAACAGCAAAGGTTTTTAAAATAAGCAAAAGCACGGTGCATAAGGATGTAACCGTGCGGCTTCGGCATGACAATCCACAGCTTTATAAGCTTGTAAAGGCTGTGCTTGAAAAAAACAAAAGCGAGCGCCATATTCGTGGCGGAATGGCAACCAAGCGAAAGTATAAAGGGGAAAGATAAAAATAATTGTGTTTTTTGTTTTGAATACTTAAAAACGACAAAAATTTTCATATTTTTACAAAAAAATACCCTTGACAAATAGTCGGGGGGGGGTAAACTGTTAGTGTATATGGGGGAGTGTCCCCTTATATTACCCGCGGTAAAAATACGGGGACAAAAACTAAGGAGGAATAAAAATGAAAAACACAAAACGCGCTTTACTTTTAAGCG
>SVPF01000028.1 GCA_015066005.1 Oscillospiraceae bacterium | reverse complement strand
AGGGATATTACGTAGATACCGCGGGTAAAAACACAAAAGCCATAAAGGAATATATTTCAAATCAATTAAAGCACGACCAAGAAAGTGACCAGTTGAGTCTTTTCGACCCGCGGAACCCATTTAATGGGTAGTAAGTAAACAATGCATGGCTGGCAGGCCAACTAGGAAACGCACTTGTGCGTCGCCTGTATCGATTAGGGCTATGCCCGAAAATGAAAAACCACCCGCTATGCGGGTGGATATTTATTGTGTAACTATATGTGCTATAAATAGGTCTAATATTGAATATCGGGTTGCTTGTAAAGATATTTTTGTTATGATATAATTCAACTGTAAAAATGTTCGGCGGAGGTGCTTTAATTGAGCTTTGATAACCGTGGAATTGTTATAGCAGGAAATATTATAACCGATGTTGTTAAAACTGTTGACTGCTACCCGCAAATTGGTATGCTTGCAAATATTTCAAGTGTTAATCGTGCGGTTGGCGGTTGTGTGCCTAATACCTCAATTGATCTTAAAAAAATTGATAATAGTCTAAAGGTTTCGGCAATAGGTAAAATTGGTGACGATGATGGCGGGCAATATGTCTTATCTAAGTTTAAGCGTTACGGTATAGGGTTTGATAATGTTAAATATTCTCAAACAAAACCGACAAGCTTTAGTGATGTCATAAGCTTGCCGTCAGGTGAACGCACATTCTTTCATGCAAGGGGCGCCAATGCGGAATTTTCTCCTGCAGATATTGACTTAAACTCTCTTGATTGTGATATTTTTCATATTGGCTACATTCTTTTACTTGACAGTATGGACAAGGCTGATGTTAAGTATGGTACTGCTATGGCAGGCCTTTTAAAAGCTGTTCAGGAAAAGGGAATTAAAACCTCTATTGATGTTGTAAGTGACAGTACAGCCGATTATAAGGCGAAGATAATTCCCGCACTTAAATACAGCAATTACGCCGTTATGAACGAAATTGAAAGCTGTATGATTTCTGACTTGGAGCCGTATAATGCCGACAAAACACTTAATACAGAAAATATCCGCAAAACAATGGAAATTATGGCTGAATACGGAGTTAAGGATAAAATTATTATTCACTGTAAGGATGCAGGCTTTTGTTATGACGTGCAGTCCAAAAGCTTTACTGCAGTACCGTCTTTAAACATTCCCAATGAGGAAATTCTTGGCAGTGTCGGAGCCGGTGATGCTTTTTGCGCAGGTGCGCTTTACGGTATTTATAATAATTTTAGTGATTATGAAATTTTAAATTTTGCTTCAGCCGCCGCTGCCTGTAATTTGTTTTGCGAAAATTCAGTTGATGGTATGAAGTCAAAAGATGAAATTTATAAAATTGCTGAAAAATACGGCAGGAAAGAGGTTTTATTATGATTGTTAACCTTAACGATGTGCTTAAAAAAGCACAGGCCGAGCATTATGCTGTTGGCCTTTTTAATACTACTGATACTGATATGGCAGAAGCTGTAATTGCAGCGGCCGAGGAAATGAATTCACCTGTTATTATCGGTACTGCTGAAGTGCTTTTGCCTTACGGTGAATTAAAGCTTATTGCACCTTCAATTCGTGCTTTGGCTGAACGCGCAAAGGTGCCTGTTGTTTTACACTACGACCACGGCCTTACGTTCGATCGCTGTATTGAAGCCTTGAAGCTTGGATTTTCTAGTATAATGTTTGACGGCTCGGCAGGTGATAGCGAACAAAATATTGCTGACACAGCCGAAATAGTTAAAATTGCTCATTCCTTCGGTGCATCTGTTGAGGGCGAAATTGGTCATGTCGGTCAGGCTTCAAGCGGTGACGGCGAGTTAACCGATATGTACACCACCCCTGAAGAAGCAAAGTCTTTCGTTGAGGCTACAGGTGTTGATGCATTGGCGGTGGCTATTGGCACGGCTCACGGTGTTTACAAAACAAAGCCCCGTTTAGATATTGAAAGGCTTAAAGAAATTCGTGCAGCTATTGATACTCCGCTTGTTTTACACGGCGGCTCGGGTCTGAGCGATGACGATTTTAGAAATACAATTGCAGGCGGTATTGCCAAGGTTAATATTTTTACTGACCTTTGTGTTGCAGGTGTTCGTGCTATGGAAAAGGGTATTGCCGAAAATAAAGAATATCTTGAAATCCGTAATATGAAGGTATTGGAAATTAAAAATGCAGTAATGAAGAAAATGGAGCTTTTTGGCTCTAAGAATAAGGCATAAAGCAATATTATTTTTAAGGAGAATGAACTATGGATTTTAATTCAACTGTAAAAGGCTCAGCACTTGAGGGCTTTTATCCTGCGGGATGGGACTTTGAAAAAATTGATGCTTGTATTGACGCACCCGAAACAATAACCGAGCATCAAGCACACTGGAATAAGGATTTTACACCAATTAAGTGTGACAGTCTCGGAGAGTTCGAAACCTATATGGGACACGAAATTGCAATGCAAATTAAGCTTGCTAAGGAAAGAAACGAAAAAATCGCTTTTATTTTGCCCGTTGGCCCTATGGGTATGTATAAATGGGTTGTGTATTTTTTAAAGGCTTGGAATATTTCTTGCGAGCATGTTTACACCTTTAATATGGACGAATGGGCTGACGGTGAGGGCAACACATTGCCATCAGATAATACAGGCTCGTTTAAATATGCTATGGAACAGGCATTGTTTGGACCCTTGGGTGAGCTTACCGTTCCTGAAAATCAGCGCAACTTTGCACTTAAGGATAATTTACCTACTTACCCCGAAAAGATCGCTAAATTAAAGGCTGAAGGCGCAAAGCTTGTTTTGGTTTACGGCATTGGAAGAATGTGTCACATTGCTTTTTGGGAACCCACCTTTGCGGCCGATTATAAAACTGCTGAAGAATGGGAAGCTGAACCTTACAGAATCGGTGCAAAAATTCATCCCTTGACGGTCGAACAAAACGCATTAACAAGCTTTAAATCAAGAACACCACTTGTTCCTTGTCGCGCCAATACAATCGGTCCCGGCATATTCTTAAAGGCCGATTATGCAATCGGCGGTGCTGACGGTACCCTTGGTCGTGGAATGCAGTGGCAGGGATTATCTCTCTGGATGACACTTCGTCATGAGAAGACCCCTTGGATTACTTCAACATATATTCCAACAATTCCGGGTAAGCTTTTCTTCCTCAAGGAGCTTGCAGGTCCGCTTGAAGCTGAATGTAACTAAATATAAAGAAAACGCCTAGTCGGTTGACTAGGCGTTAAATTTTTAATAATTATAAAAGTGAGAAGTTAACAACAAGGGCAGCAAATACTATTGATACCATTGAAAGTAACTTAATTAAAATGTTAATAGCAGGGCCTGATGTGTCTTTAAAGGGGTCGCCAACGGTGTCGCCAACAACGGCGGCCTTGTGGTTTTCTGATCCTTTACCGCCGTGTACACCGCTTTCAATGTACTTTTTAGCGTTATCCCAAGCACCGCCTGAGTTTGACATAAATATAGCCATTAAGAAGCCTGAAGCAGTAGCGCCTGCAAGCATACCAACAACACCTGTCCAACCAAGTGTCATACCAACAATAACGGGAACAACAACAGCGACAATGGTGGGTAAAATCATTTCCTTAAGACTTGCCTTTGTGCAAAGGTCAACACAGCTTGCATAATCGGGGTCCGTTTTACCGTCCATAAGACCTGCAATTTCCTTAAATTGACGTCTTACTTCTTTAACAACGCTTTGTGCAGCGCGGCCAACAGAATTCATTGTAATAGCAGCAAAAACGAAGGGGAGACATGCACCAATAAATAAGCCTGTCAAAACAGTGGGGTTTGTAATGCTTAAAACAATCTCGTCAATTTCACCGCTGATAGATTTAACCTTATCAATGTAAGATGCCATAAGCGCAAGTGCTGTAAGTGCGGCAGAGCCAATTGCAAAGCCCTTACCTGTTGCAGCAGTTGTGTTACCAAGTGAGTCAAGAGCGTCTGTACGGTTGCGAACGTCTTCTTCAAGACCTGCCATTTGTGCAATACCGCCTGCGTTGTCGGCAACGGGGCCGTAAGCGTCGGTCGCAAGGGTAATACCAAGGGTTGAAAGCATACCAACTGCTGATAAGCCGATGCCGTAAAGACCCTGTGAAGCGTTAGAAGCGCCACCCGAAACGAAGAAAGCAACTAAAACGCAAACTGAAATAATTACGATAGGTAAAAGGGTTGAAAGCATACCAACCGAAAGACCGCCGATAATAATGGTAGCAGTACCGGTTTCGCTTGTAGCGGCAAGGTTTTTTGTAGGCTTAAAGCCGTCAGAGGTGTAATATTCAGTAGCCTTACCAATAAGCACACCTGCAACAAGACCTGCTAAAATTGCGAAATAAATTTTCCAGTTATTTGCGCCTAAAATAAAGTAAATTAAGGGAAGTGAAAGAATACCGATAGTAATTGCCGAGAAGTTAGTACCGCGAGAAAGTGCAGAAAGCAATTGCTTTTGGGTTGCGCCTTCCTTTGTTCTTACAAAGAAGGTACCGATAATTGAACAAATAACACCGATAGCCGCCAAAAGCATAGGTAATGCCATTGCTTCAAGACTGTTGAATGCGGCAACACCTAAAGCTGATGCCGAAATAATTGAACCTACATAGGATTCATAAAGGTCGGCACCCATACCTGCAACGTCACCAACATTATCGCCAACGTTATCGGCAATAACTGCAGGGTTACGAGGATCGTCTTCGGGGATGCCTGCTTCAACCTTACCAACAAGGTCAGCACCAACGTCAGCAGCCTTTGTAAAGATACCGCCGCCAACACGTGCGAACAACGCCATGGATGAAGCGCCCATACCAAAGGTAAGCATTGCACCTGTAATTTCTGCAGGTGAAAGACCAAAAACAAATTTTAAAAGGAAGAACCAAACCGAAATGTCTAAAAGGCCAAGACCAACAACGGTAAAGCCCATAACGCTACCTGCTGAAAAAGCAATGCGAAGACCTTTGTTTAAGCCTTCACGGCAAGCATTAGCTGTACGAGCGTTTGCAAGGGTTGCTATCTTCATACCGATAAAACCTGAAAGGGCAGAGAAGAAACCACCTGTTACAAAAGCAAAGGGAACATAAGGGGTTAAAAGCTTGAATATTGCCATAACTGACAAAACAACAAACATAACTGCAAAGAAAATAATAACAATTTTGTACTGACGTTTTAAATATGCGTTAGCACCTTTTCGAATTGATAATGAAATTTTCTTCATAAGATCATTGCCTTCAGAAAATTTCAATACCTTGCGCGCCATTAAAAGCGCAAACAGCAGTGCAAGTATTGAACCTGCGAATGTTAAAATTACAATTAATTTTTCCATAAATATCTCCTTCTTTAGTATTATTCAAGAAAAATAAGTATATTCGTGTGTGCATTTTATGTTAAAGTATATTATATCATAGATTTTGCTTTTTTCAAGTGAAAATTGTTAAATAAATATCACAATTTTTCTTCTTTTATAACATTAAATTTTTATTATATTTACACTAACAAATTTATGTGTTATAATATATGAAATATAATGTAATAATATTGGGGTGGTGAGCAAGAATGGAAAAGTTTGTTTTAAAGTCTGATTACACGCCTACAGGCGACCAACCCGAAGCCATAAAGCAGTTGGTTGATGGTATAAACCGTGGCGATAAAGAGCAGGTGCTTTTGGGTGTTACAGGCTCTGGTAAAACCTTTACAATGGCTAATATTATTGAAAAAGTAAACCGTCCCACCCTCGTTCTCGCTCACAATAAAACTCTTGCCGCACAGCTCTGCTCAGAATTTAAAGAATTTTTCCCCGAAAATGCGGTGGAATATTTTGTTTCTTATTACGATTATTATCAACCCGAAGCGTATATACCCGGAAGTGACACTTATATTGAAAAAGACAGCGCCATTAACGATGAAATAGACAAGCTTCGCCACAGCGCAACCTGTGCGCTTTCTGAAAGGCGCGATGTAATAATTGTTGCTTCGGTTTCTTGCATATATTCGCTTGGTAACCCTATTGATTATCGCAGTATGGTTATTTCTCTAAGACAGGGAATGGAAAAAAGCCGTGATGATTTAATAGCAAAGCTTGTTGATTTGCAGTATGAACGCAACGATATAAACTTTGTTCGTAACAAGTTCCGTGTTCGTGGTGATACGGTGGAGATTTTTCCCGCATATTCAATGGAAAATGCCATTCGCGTTGAATTTTTTGGCGATGAAATTGACCGCATTTGTGAAATTAACACCTTAACGGGTGAGGTAAAATCGGTATTGTCACATGTGGCAATTTATCCTGCGTCACATTATATTGTTCCGCAAGACAAAATGCAGGATGCATTAAAGGAAATTTTAGATGAAATGGAAGAACGCGTAAAGTTCTTTATTGATAATGAACGCTTAATTGAAGCACAGCGTATTCGCCAGCGTACCGAATATGATGTTGAAATGCTTCGTGAAATTGGCACCTGTAAGGCTGTTGAAAACTATTCGCGTGTTATGGCAAGGCGCCCCAAAGGCAGTGTGCCGTCAACCTTAATTGACTATTTTCCTGATGATTTTGTTTTATTTGTCGATGAATCACATGTAACACTACCGCAGGTGCGTGGTATGTACGGCGGGGATAGGGCGAGAAAGGAAAACCTTGTTGAATATGGCTTCCGTTTGCCGTCGGCCTTTGATAACCGCCCTTTAAATTTTGATGAATTTTACAGCCATATTAACCAAGCGGTGTTTGTTTCTGCTACGCCGGGGGATTTTGAAAAGGAAAAGGCAACACAAATTGTTGAACAGGTAATACGCCCGACAGGACTTTTAGACCCCGAAATATCAGTTAGACCCAGCGAAGGTCAAATTGATGATTTAATTGGTGAAATTAACGCCCGCATTGCTAAAAAGCAGCGTGTTTTGGTTACAACGCTAACTAAAAAAATGGCCGAAAACCTGACCGAATTTTTAAATAGTGCAGGCATTAAGGTGCGTTATATGCACCACGATGTTGACACAATTGAACGAATGGAAATTATTCGCGAGCTTCGTTTGGGTGAATTCGATGTGCTTGTAGGCATTAACCTTTTGCGTGAAGGTTTAGATATTCCTGAAGTATCACTTGTGGCTATTTTAGATGCCGACAAGGAAGGCTTTTTAAGAAGTGAAACATCTTTGGTGCAAACCATTGGCCGTGCGGCCCGTAACGCCGAGGGTACGGTTATTATGTATGCCGATTCGGTAACGCGTTCAATGGAAAATGCTATTCGCGAAACCGAACGCCGACGCGCAATTCAAAATGAATATAACCTTAAAAACGGCATTGTACCGAAAACCATTATTAAGGATGTTCGTGATGTACTTGAAATTGGTACAAAGGTTAAGGATACACCTGCCAAAAACCTTACGCGTGCACAGCGTGAGGCCGAAATTAAACGCCTTACTGCTGAAATGCGGCAAGCTGCTAAGATTTTGGAATTTGAATATGCCGCTAAGCTTCGTGATAAGATAAATGAATTAAGAGAGGTAAAATAAAGCATTGGCTTCCGATAAAATTATTATTAAAGGCGCAAGTGAACACAATTTAAAAAATGTCAGTGTTGAAATTCCCCGTGATAAGCTAATTGTTTTTACGGGGCTTTCGGGCAGTGGCAAGTCATCTCTTGCGTTTGATACTATATATGCCGAGGGACAGCGCCGCTACGTTGAATCCTTGTCTTCATATGCTAGACAATTTTTGGGTCAAATGGAAAAGCCGAACGTTGAGGTTATTGAGGGTCTTTCTCCTGCAATTTCAATTGACCAAAAAACAACCTCAAAAAATCCGCGCTCAACCGTTGGTACCGTAACCGAAATTTATGATTATTTGCGACTTTTATATGCCCGTGTCGGTGTGCCGCATTGTCCCGTTTGCGGCAAGGAAATCAGTCAGCAAACCACCGACCAAATTGTTGATACGGTTATGAAACTGGATGTGGGCAGCAAAATTCAGGTTTTGTCGCCGGTAATTATGAACCGTAAGGGTGAACACGTAAAAGAGCTTGAGCATGCCCGCAAGCAAGGCTATGTCAGGGCGCGTATCGATGGTATTGTTTATGATTTAGCCGAAGAAATTAAGCTTGAAAAAAATAAAAAGCATACAATTGAAATTGTAGTTGACCGCCTTGTAATAAAAGATGATATTCAGTCCCGTTTGGCCGATAGTATCGAAACCGCTGTTAATTTATCGGGTGGCTTGGTTGCTGTTGATGTAATAGGTGGGGAAGAGCTTAAGTTTTCGCAAACCTACGCTTGTGAGGAGCACGGCATCAGTATTCCCGAGCTTACACCCACAATGTTTTCCTTCAATAACCCAATGGGCGCCTGTCCGCACTGTATGGGTATCGGCGTATTTATGAAGGTTAACCCCAAGCTTGTTATAAATGATGAAAATAAGTCACTTTTAGACGGTGCTATCAGGGCATCAGGCTGGGGTGTAAACAGTTGGTTTAACCCCGACGCTTCAACAATTGCCGAAATGTATTACCGCGGTGTTGCTGATAAATTTGGATTCGATATTAATCTTCCTTGGAAGGATATTCCAAATCCCGCACAGGATGCCGTGCTTTACGGTACAAACGGCGAAAAAATAAAGCTTGTTCGCAATACCGACTTTGGTGGCGGAACCTATTACAGTGAATTTGAGGGTGTAATAAATAATCTTGAACGACGTTATAAGAACACCACAAGCGATTATTCCCGTAATGAAATTGAAAGCTATATGACCGAATCACCCTGTACCGTTTGCGGCGGTAGGCGTTTAAAGCCCGAATATTTGGCTGTTACCGTTGGCGGTAAAAATATTATGGACTTTTGCGATTTGTCAATTGATGATGAGCTTGAATTTATAAACGGTCTTGAATTCGGTCAGCGCGACAGTATGATTGCAAAGCCTATTTTAAAGGAAATTCGCGAGCGTTTAACCTTTCTACAAAGCGTTGGTCTTGAATATTTAAACCTTTCGCGTTCAGCGGGTACACTTTCGGGCGGTGAAAGTCAGCGTATTCGCTTGGCAACCCAAATCGGTTCCTCGCTTATGGGAGTATTATATATTCTTGATGAGCCAAGCATTGGACTTCATCAGCGTGATAACGAGCGCTTGATTTCTACCTTAAAGCGCCTTCGCGACCTTGGTAATACCGTAATAGTAGTTGAACACGATGAGGACACAATGCGTGCCGCTGACCATATTTTAGATATTGGCCCGGGTGCAGGTATTCACGGCGGTCACGTTGTATTTTCGGGTGACTTACAAAGCCTTGAAAAGTGTGAAAATTCTATAACGGCTGATTATTTGTTTGGCAAAAAGTGTGTTCCCGTTCCGAAAGAACGCCGTAAGGGTAACGGAAAGTATCTTAAAGTAAACGGTGCTGCTGAAAATAACCTTAAAAAGATAAATGTTAAAATTCCGCTTGGCACTTTTACCTGCGTTACTGGTGTTTCGGGCAGCGGCAAATCTTCACTTGTAAACGATATTATTTATAAGGTTTTGGCTAACCGACTTAACGGCGCAAAAACAATAGCGGGCGAATACAAATCAATTGACGGTATTGAACATCTTGACAAGGTTATTAACATTGACCAAGCGCCAATCGGGCGTACTCCGCGTTCTAATCCTGCTACCTATACAGGTGTTTTTAATGATATTCGTGAGTTGTTTGCATCTACCAAGGACGCAAAAATGCACGGCTATAATGCAGGCCGTTTTTCCTTTAATGTTAAAGGCGGTCGATGTGAAGCCTGTCAGGGTGACGGTATATTGAAAATTGAAATGCACTTCTTACCCGATATTTATGTTCCCTGTGAGGTTTGCGGCGGTACACGCTTTAACCGTGAAACCTTAAGCGTTAAATATAAGGGCAAAAGCATTTACGACGTTTTGGAAATGACAATTGAAGAGGGTATGTACTTCTTTGAAAATATTCCAAAAATCAGCCGTAAGCTTAAAACCCTTTGCGATGTTGGTCTTGGTTATGTTAAAATCGGTCAGCCTGCTACAACCCTTTCGGGTGGTGAAGCACAACGCGTAAAGCTTGCCACCGAGCTTTCAAAGCGTTCAACTGGTAAAACCATTTACATTTTGGACGAGCCTACAACAGGTCTTCACACAGCCGACGTTCATAAGCTTATTGAGGTATTGCAGCGCTTTACCGATGCGGGAAATACTGTTTTGGTTATTGAGCATAACCTTGATGTTATTAAAACCGCCGACCATATTATTGACTTGGGCCCCGAAGGCGGCAACAAGGGTGGTACAGTTGTTGTTACAGGCACACCTGAGGAGGTTGCCGCTTGTGAGCAGTCATATACAGGTAAATTTCTTAAAAATGTACTTTAATTTACACATTATTAACTAATTCTATAATTTTTCAAGTAAAATGTAGGAGGGAGGGTGATATTTCGTGTTCGGTTATATAAGGGCAGCTAAAGGTGATTTGAAGGTTAAAGAATATGACTTTTACAAAGCCGTTTATTGCACCCTTTGTAAAACAATGGGCAGGGAATACAGCCTTCTTTCTCGCTTTACCTTAAGCTATGATTTTACTTTTTTAGCACTTTTAAATATGTCGCTTAAGGATGGCTGTGATGCTGTAGAAAAAAAGCATTGTGTTTTTAATCCGCTTAAAAAATGTGTTTTTTGCAGGAATGATGATAACATTCAGCTTCCTGCAGCGGCGGCAGTAATTTTAAATTATTATAAAGTGCTGGATAATATAAACGATGAAAAGGGCTTTAAAAAGCTTGGTTTTATTCTTGCAAAGCCATTTTTTAAAGCCCCCTACAAAAAGGCGGCAAAACGATATCCCGAAATTGATAAAATTGTTTCACGGTATATTACCGAACAAGGAATAGTTGAAAGGGAAGACGGCGGTCTTGATGCTGCGGCTGACCCAACGGCTAAGGTTTTATCACAGCTTTTTATGCTGCTGAGTTTTGATGAAACCCAAAAGCGTATTTTAGATAGACTGGGATATTGTATAGGGCGTTATATTTATTTAATTGATGCCTATTGCGATTTACAGGATGATATTAAAAATAAGTCGTTTAACCCATTGAAA
Source organism: Oscillospiraceae bacterium (assembly GCA_015066005.1). Classification (GTDB taxonomy): domain Bacteria; phylum Bacillota; class Clostridia; order Oscillospirales; family Acutalibacteraceae; genus UBA737. The sequence goes on along the minus strand of SVPF01000028.1, from coordinate 14,147 downwards.
GCTCGTGAAAACCCAAAAGAACTGATTTCTCAGCAGTTATACTTTTGTGTTAACGAAGCTTGCAAAGCCTTTGAGCTTTTAGATGTTAAAAAATATAAAGATTTACTTGGTAATATAATATATTTAGGACTAGAGGACACTTTTTTAAAGGAGATAAATAAATGAAGGATCCCTATCAGGTATTAGGCGTTGACCGCAACGCAACCGATGATGAAATTAAAACAGCTTACCGTAATTTAGCCCGCAAATACCACCCCGATAGCTACGGTGACAACCCGTTGGCTGATTTAGCCGAAGAAAAAATGCAGGAAATTAACCAAGCGTACGATTCTATTATGGCTACCCGTAAAAGCGGTAAAAAGGGCGGCACGGGTTATGGTGCAACAAATTCGGGTCCGACTAATTTTCCTGAAGTTCGTACCCTTATAAACCAAAACCGACTTGAAGAAGCGCAGGAGCTTTTGGACGGCACACCTGTTCAAAATCGTACTGCTGAGTGGTATTTCTTAAACGGTACTGTGCTTTATAGGCGCGGTTGGTTTGATATGGCGTATACAAGTTTTGCTACCGCTACAAGAATGGACCCAAGTAATCCCGAATACCGTAATGCATTTAATAATGCACAGCGCTATGCAGGACGTCAAAGCCACAACCCTTACCGAACATATAATACAAATAATTGCAGCGCCTGCGAAATGTGTCAGGCATTGGCTTGTGCTGACTGCTGTTGTGAAATGGCAGGAGGTAATTTGTGCTCTTGCTTTGGGTGTCGTTAAATGAAAAGAACAAATAAAATTACGCTTTGCGCTTTAATGTCGGCCTTAGCGGTGGTTATGATGTTAGGTGCTTATTTTCCATATTTAACATATACAATACCCGCATTTGCGGGGCTTTGCATTATGGTTGTTTTGTTAGAGCTTGGCGCTAAATGGGCAATATCAGCCTATATTACCTCGGCGGTTTTAACACTTTTATTCTGCGAACCCGAAGCAATGCTTATGTATGTTTTCCTTTTCGGTTATTACCCTATACTTAAAGCATTTATTGAAAAAATTAACAAGCCATTTTTAGAATGGCCTGTTAAAATGCTCTTCTTTAATGCTGTTGTAATTTTAGTTTACAGCTTCATTGCACAGCTTTTCGGGGTTGATTTTTCTAACGATTTTAGTCTTGGAAAATATACTGTTTATATTGTTTTGGCAGTAGGTAATGCTGTGTTTGTGGTTTATGATATTACGGTTTCAAAAATGGCAACATTTTATTTTTATATAATAAAGCCGAAGCTGCGTAAATTCTTCAAATAATCAAAAGGTAGGCACTTGTGGCACCCTCCGTAAGGAAGGTGCCACAGTTATATTCGCGGGCGGCGAGTGATATTGCTTCGCAGTTATATTTGGACTACGCCCAAGTTATATTCGCTTCGCGAGTTTTGGGGGCGAATATAATATCACTGAAACTGCAAGTTTCAATATCACTTTGCGCGATAACGCAAAATATCACTGTGAGACCTGTGTCACAATATCACTTAATATTCTTATTTTTGAGATAGGTTAATTTAAAAAATATGTACTCCCGTTACGCACATTTGAAAGTGCGTAACCCACTATGACACTTATCTGTAGAAAGTGTCAATTTTTATATAAAAATTGAATAAGGGAGAACACTTCTTTACGAAGTGTCTCCCTTTGCCTTCCTTTTTTTAATGGTGATGATGGTGATGATGTCCGCAGGAGGTGGAATGCTCTACAATATGACATTCCTTTTCACTACAATGCTCGGTTTCGTTTTCAAGCTCAAGTGTGGTGTGTTTTATACCGTGCTCTGCTAATTCCTCTTTTACCCTATGCTTTACTGTGTGCGCATCCTCATTTGTAACAATGTGCATAGTGGCGTAATTGGTTTGTCCGTCCATACTCCAAATATGTATGTGGTGGACATCAATTATGCCGTCGATTTCGCAAATGTGCTCTTTTATTTCACTAATATCAATGCCGTGTGGAGTTTTTTCTAAAAACAGGTCAACAACTTCTTTAAGGTTTTTAACGGCGCTTATTAAAATGAAAATTGCTACACCAATTGACATAATGGGGTCAATAAGCGCAAAATCAGTAAAGCGCATAACAACTGCGCCTATAAGCACAACTATCCAGCCAAGCACATCCTCAAGCATATGAAGGTTTACCGCTTTTTGATTAAGCGAATCACCATCCATAGTAAAGAATGCGGCGCCAAGGTTTACCAAAACACCCACAATTGCAAAAATAATCATTCCGTTATAGTTAATTTGGGTTGGATTTATTATTCTTAAAACTGCGTTGTATATTACCATTAAAGAGCCTGTTATAAGTATAACTGTCGTAATTGTGCTGCCAATAACCGAATATCTCGCATAACCGTAGGTGTATTTTTCATCGGGCTGTCTTTTGCTTTTCTTTTCAAGAAAATATGATATACCAATGCTTGCCGCATCGCCTATGTCGTGGATTGAATCCGATATAATAGCAACACTGCCGGTTAAAATACCGCCTATAAATTCAAAAATTGAAAAGGCCAAATTTAAAACGAATGCTATAAGAATTTTTTTGTCCGATTTCATATAATACCTCGTTGACTGTTTTTCTGTTTTATGATACAATTTATTTAATATAAAACACATTGTTCGATTATATTTTACATAAAAAATACGGTATTAACAATAATCAAAGCGCTTTAAATGTAAGATACCGAACATTTTTTAAAAATTGTACGGAGATTTATTATATGGACAGACGGCAAAGAAAGACAAGAGATGCAATTTTTAAAGCCTTTAGTGAGCTTTTGGAAAATAATAAATATGAGCATATTACGGTGCAGGATATTATTGATAAGGCGGATATTGGTCGTAGTACCTTTTATGCTCATTTTGAAACTAAGGATATGCTTTTAAAGGAAATGTGTTACGATATTTTTGGGCATATCTTTGATGACGAGTTATGTGAATATAACGAGGATGGCACCGGACTTCAGTCTAAGCTTGCGCATATATTATGGCATTTAAAGGAATTTAAAACCAACGTTTGCGGTATTTTGGCTTCACAAAGCAGGGAATTGTTTTTGGGCTATTTACAGCAAAATCTTACCGTTTTGTTTAAAATGTATTTAAAAGATTTTAAAGCAAATGTGCCTGAGGACTTTTTGCTGAATTTTTTAGTGGGAGGCTTTAGCCAAACAATTATTTGGTGGGCTGAAAATAAAATGGAATTACCGCCCGAAGCGGTTGCGGAATATTATTTGAAGGTTGTTGAAACACATTAAAAAAGCGGAAGCTGATGCTTCCGCTTAAAATTTTTATACAATAACTTTACTTAAGAAATCCTTAAGGCGAGGTGATTGTGGGTTGCCGAAAACCTCTTCAGGTGTACCTTGCTCTGTTATCTGGCCTTCATCCATAAAGAATATACGGTTACCAACCTCACGCGCAAAGCCCATCTCGTGAGTTACAACAACCATTGTCATACCTTCTTTAGCGAGCTGCTTCATAACATCCAAAACTTCTCCAACCATTTCAGGATCCAAAGCAGATGTCGGCTCATCAAAAAGCATAACCTTAGGGTTCATGGCAAGCGCACGAACAATGGCAACACGTTGTTTTTGGCCGCCCGAAAGGGTAGAGGGATAAACGTCAGCCTTATCTTCAAGACCTACACGCTGTAAAAGCTCAATACCTCTGACTTTTGCTTCGGCGGCGGTCATTTTTTTAAGATGAACAGGCGCCAAAGTAATATTTTCCAAAACAGTTTTATTGTTAAAAAGGTTAAACTGCTGAAAAACCATACCTATGTTTTGACGGTGCTTATTTATATCAACTCTTAAATCTGCAAGGTCCTCGCCGTCAAAGAAAATAGAGCCGGAGGTTGGGTCCTCCATACAGTTGAGACAGCGCAAGAATGTGCTTTTACCACTTCCTGAAGGACCGATTACAACAACCTTATCACCTTGGTGAATGGTTTCGGTAATATTGTTCAGAACCTGATTATCACCAAAGCTTTTACATAAATTTTTAATTTTTATCACTTTTTCTCAGGCTCCTTTCCATTGCTTTAATTCCACAAGAAATAAGGAATACAAGTATCATATACATTACTGCCATTGCAAGATAAGGCATAAAATATTCATATCTTACGTTACCAATTTCGGTAAAGGTTTTATAAAGGTCAGTTGCGGCAACAAAGCTTACAACCGATGTATCCTTAATAAGTGCAATAAATTCGTTACCCAAGGTTGGTAAAATGTTTTTAATTGCTTGGGGAATAACAATTTTTATCATTGTTGTGGAATAGCTTAAGCCTAAAGCACGACCAGCTTCCATTTGACCGGGATCAATTGAAAGAATACCGCCACGCATAATTTCAGATACATAAGCTGCACTGTTTAAACCGAAAATAATAATGCTGGTGTTAAGGGGCGAAATTGTAATACCTAAAAGCGGCCACAAAACATAGTAACCGATAAGTAGTTGAACAACAATTGGTGTGCCGCGGAAGAAGCCAACATAAACGGTGCAAATTTTATCAAGAATTTTGGGTAAAAGCTTATATTTTGGCATAACCTTAACAGCGCCGATAAGTGTACCGAGAACTATACCGATTAACAAACCGAGGACGGCAATAAGCAAAGTGTTAACAAGACCAACACTTAAAACGCGTTTCCAACCGCCTTGAACAATAAACAGTTCCCAAAACACATCAAATTTTGAAGCAAAATTCATAATATGTTCCTTAAACCTTTCGTAATATAAACCTCAAATAGCCTCTGCGTATTAACGCAGAGGCCTTTGATTAGCTAAATAATTTTTATTGACCGTTAAATTTTTCGGTAATTGCTTTTGCGGGACCGTTATCAGCGATAACGTATTTAACCTGACCCTGCTGCATAGCAGTAATAGCTAATGCAACATATTTGTAGGTAGCAGCTTCAGCCTTAAGACCGTCAAAGCCTAAATCTTCGTCGCCCTTTATGTAGAATTCACCGGTGGTACCTGTCTGGCAACCGATTTTGCTTGTTTTGTCAAGCTCTGCAAGAATTGCGGCAACATCTTCACCTGTTTTGCAATCATCAAAGGTGGTGTCATCTTCCATTGTAATTACAACCTGTGAAGCGTTGTAATAGCTGTCAGAGAAGGTTACAACCTTTTGGCGCTTTTCAGTAATGGTAAGACCTGCCATAGCAATATCGCTCTTGCCTGACTGAACTGAGTTAACAACAGCTTCAAAGTCCATATCCTGAATAACAAGCTCAAGATTTAATTCTTTTGCAAGGTAGTAAGCAATTTCAAGGTCAACACCTGAATATTTGCCGTTAGCGTCTACCATTTCAAAGGGTTCAAAGCCTGTGCTTGTAGCAACAACAAGCTGTTCCTTTGTTTCGTCAAGAGCAGCCGATTCAATAGAAAGGGGAGTGCCGTCACCGAAATAGTTGTTGCAAATCTTGTCAAATGTGCCGTCTTCCTTAATCTTTTTAAGGAAAGCATTAACTTTACCGAGGAATTCGGTATCGTTTTGTGCAACAGCAAATGCATATTCTTCTGAGCTTAAGGGAAGGTCAATAACCTTAACCTTTGTGCTTTCGGATGCGCAACCTGCGAAGCAACCGATAAGCATAAGTGCCATAAGGGCAAGTGCTATAAATTTTTTCATTTTAAATTTCTCCTTTACAGTTGTAGAAACAACTTTTATTTTAAAGTACCTTGAAAGTATAACACTCTAATGTGCTAAAGTCAACAGTTTTTTGCATAAATATTTTATATTTTTTGAAAATTACCCAAAAATCTTGGATATATATGCATACTTACACGCATAATATGCATATTTTGATTAAAAAACGGAATGTGTAGTTAGTTTTGTGTCCTCCATTATTTGATGTAAAAGAATTTTTACCGTGTCGCACGCCTCGTAAAACATATAATTATCACTATATTTTGAATGTAATTCCAAATTTGATATTGAAAGCTCTACCTTATCTATAAGCTCGTGATTAACGAAAAAGGATAATATCTTCTCTTTTTCATCCCAATAATTTCTAAGCCAAGCGCTGTCGGCTTTGGCAGTGCCGTGTTCTTCATATTCCTTTAAACAGCCTTCCACACCCTCATAAGCGGTTTTACATACATCATTAACATAAAAATAGCTTCCAAAGAACGCTGTCAAAATTAAAATTAAAATAATTACAGCGGGAATTATTCGTTTCATAAATTACCTCATTTTAATAAGTGTCATATTTTGCTTGCGGTCAAGCGTTAGCAAAAATACTTGATTAAGCTTTGTATTGTTGTTTTTTAGTATTTTTTCAACCTCGGTTGCGGTAAGCTCAAGCGCCTGCAGACTGTCGTGAATGATTTTACCGTCAGTTATAACAGGGAGCTGTAAAAGTGCGGCTTCGGGCTTCTTTTTATCAAGGTCTTTAAAGGTCGCAGGCTGATGCTCGCTTTTAAGAAGGACGCTCAAATCACCGTTAACCTCTAAAACAGCGAATGCAACTGTCGAAATGTCAAAAACATTTTGAATTCTTAACAGTTCAATTAAGTCAAGCACGGTCATCCTGACTTTTTTCATTGCGTGTTGGTCAATAACACCATTTTTGATAATAACAACCGACTGTCCGTTCATAATGCGTCGTATGAATGAGCTTTTAAGTGTTAAAACTGAAATTGCAATTTCAAGTATTACAAGCACGAAAACTGCAATAATGCCGTTAATTATCGGTTGTGATGTGTCCTGTAAGGGTATTGCGGCAATTTCCGAAAGCAAAATGGTAACAACAAGCTCATTTGGTTGCATTTCGCTAATTTGCTTTTTGCCCATAATTCTTATTGCAATTGTAACAAATATAAATAGTATTGCGGTCCTTAAAATTACTGTTATCATTAAATCACCGCTTTTATTATGCCCATTAAAAAATAAAAACCGCTTAAACAGCGGTTTTTATTTGTGAATCGGTATTAGCAATAAACTGAATATTATTAAATTCGTTTTGAAGCATTTCACAAAGCGGTTTAATTACCACAACTTCGGTGTTAAAGTGACCGCACTCATAAAGTGCTACGCCGTTTTGTGCGGCATCTAAAAAGTTGTTATGGCGAACGTCAGCCGTTACTAAGGCATCACAGCAGTTTGGTTTTACAAGGGTGTGATACTGAGCGCCCGAGCCACTGCAAACAAGCACGTTTTTAATTGTTCCTTCACCTACATATTTTACGGGATAGTTTAAAACGTTTTTTAGGTGCTTTGCAAAATCATCAGCCGAAAGGGGAGAAATTTCACCTTTTTTAAGTAAATACTTATCGGGTGCTTCAACCGTTTCAATATTTTTAAGGCCGATTGCATTACAAAGTGCATCATTTACGCCGTTTTCACCTTGGTCTAAATTGGTGTGCATTGATATAACCGAAAGCCCATTTTTAATAATTTCAAAAACAAGAGTATCATCAAGCACCGATTTTAAACCGTTAAAAATAATGGGGTGGTGGGTAATAATCAGCTCACAACCGTTTTTTACAGCTTCCTTTATAACGGGCAGGGTACAGTCAAGCGCAACAATAGCTTTGGTAATGGTTTTGTTGCGGTCGCCAACCAATGTGCCAACGTTATCAAAGCCGCAAGCCGTATCCACGGGGAATTTATTATTTAAAAAGTCAAAAATGTTTTGCACTGTCATTTTTTATGCCTTCTTAACAAAAGAATCCTTAAGGGCAACTGTGCGGTTGAATACAAGAGCATCAGCAGTAGAATCTTTATCAACGCAGAAGTAGCCCTGACGCATAAACTGGAAGGTGTCACCAACCTTAACGTTTGCATAGGTTTTATCAATCTTACAGCCGTTAAGAACGGTAAGTGATTCGGGGTTAAGGTTATCAGCAAAGGATGCTACACCTTCTTCATCACTGGGGTTGGGAACATTGAAAAGGCGCTCGTAAAGGCGAACCTCACAGTCAACGGCTGAATGTGCGCTAACCCAATGTAATGTACCTTTAACCTTTCTGCCGTCGGGTGTTTCACCGCCGAAGCTTTCGGGGTCATAGGTGCAGTGAACAACAGTAATATTACCGTTTTCATCGGTTTCGTGTGAAGCGTACTTAATGTAATATGCACTCTTTAAACGAACTTCTTTCTGGGGACAAAGGCGGAAATATTTACCCGGTGGGTCTAACATAAAGTCATCGGCTTCAATGTATATTTCCTTGGAAAATTCAACCGTGGTTTTACCAAGCTCGGGCTTGTTGGGGTTAATATCAACCTCAATATTTTCAATTTTATCCTCGGGATAGTTATCAATAACAATCTTTAACGGGCGTAGAACTGTCATTGCGCGGTCAGCGTTTTCGTTTAGGTAGTCACGAACGCATGATTCGAGCAACGCATAGTCAATAACGCTGTAAGCCTTGGATACACCGATTTTATCAACAAAAGCACGAACAGCCTGGGCAGGATAACCACGGCGGCGCATACCGCAAATGGTAGCCATACGGGGATCATCCCAACCGCTGACAAGACCGTCATTTACAAGCTTTAAGCACTTACGCTTACTTGTTAGGGTGTAGTTAACGTTCATACGTGCAAATTCGATCTGGCGGGGAGGGGTGGGAATTTCCAAAACCTGTAAGAACCAGTTATAAAGCGGTCTATGGTTTTCAAATTCAAGTGAGCAAAGCGAGTGGGTAACGCCCTCCTTAGCATCACTTAAGGGGTGTGCAAAGTCATACATAGGATATACGCACCACTTGTCGCCTGTGCGGTGGTGAGTTGCCTTCATAATGCGGTAGATAATGGGGTCACGCATATTAAGGTTAGAGGATGCCATATCAATTTTTGCACGAAGTACCATTGCACCGTTTTCAAATTCGCCTGCGGTCATTCTTGCGAATAAATCCTTGGTTTCTTCAATAGGGCGGTCACGGTAGGGTGAGTTAACACCTGCTTCGGTGAGAGTTCCGCGCATTTCCTTAATTTGTTCGGGGGTAGATTCGTCAATATATGCAAGACCCTTATCAATAAGCTTTAATGCACATTCATAAATGTAATCAAAATAATCACTTGCATAATATACGTTATCCCAATTAAAGCCAAGCCATTTAATATCTTCTTTAATTGCATCAACGTATTCAACGTCTTCTTTTGTGGGGTTTGTGTCATCAAGGCGTAAATTGCACTTACCGCCATATTTTTCAGCAGTTGCAAAGTCAATGCAAATAGCCTTTGCGTGACCAATGTGAAGATAACCGTTAGGCTCAGGCGGGAAACGGGTTTGCACCTTTTCGTAAACGCCTTCGGCTAAATCCTCGTCAATAAAATCGTGTATAAAGTTGGAAGGCTTAACTTCCGCTGTGTTTATAATATTTTCTTCCATAACTTAACCTCTTAAAGTGTTGTTAATTCTGTTAATAACCTCGTCCTTGCCAAGTACTTGCATAATACTGCAAAGGTCGGGGGTGTTGCGGCGACCTGTTATTGCAAGGCGTAATACGGTTGATAAATCACCTGCACTGCCTTTATAAGCGTCTGGATTAGCTTTATATTCTTTAGTTTCAGCCGCAAAACCAAGTGTGGGTGCAATTGCTTTAATCTTATTAAACCATTCTTGCTTGTCGTCATTTGCATCATATACAGCTTTATATGCTTCTAAGAATGCAAATGCATCAGCCTTTTGAATATTTTCGGGCAATTCAAAGCAGGGAACATATAACTCGTTAAACATATACGAGAAATAATCCTTAACCTCGTTCCATTTTGCAATATCCTTACGGGGCTTTGGAACGTCACGGTCAATTGCGAAAACAGCCTTTGTATATTCGGGGTTTTTAACTAGAATTTCATAGAATTCGGGGTCAAATTCCTTTGCCCATTCGGTTACATAGTCATAAACCTGCTGACTTGATAAAAGACAAGTGCGGTTTTTAGAAACGTCAAGTAATTTTACCTCATCAAACAATGCGCCCGAAACGCTCATTTTCTTTAAATTAAACTTAAAGTCCTTATAAGAAGCAGTCGGATTACAGCGGCGCCAGTCCTCATAATCGCTTGCGGCAATTGTCATTAAATATTCAATAACGTTTTCACTCGGGAAGCCTTGCTCAGCAAAGAAGTGAACAGCAGCTTCAGGGTCCTTACGTTTTGAAATTTTACGCTTTGCGCCGTTGTCGAGCTTCATAATGGGGGAAATATGCGCAAATTTAGGCACCTTAAAGCCCAAAAGCTTGAAAAGCTGAATATGCTTAGGGACTGATGAAATCCACTCATCGCCACGCATAACGTGTGTGGTGTGCATTAAATGGTCATCAATAGCGTGTGCAAAGTGGTAGGTTGGAATTCCGTCAGATTTTAAGAGAACAAAATCCTCATCGTTTTCGGGCATTTCAATTTTACCCTTAATTCCGTCCTCAAAAACAACCTTGTTTTCTTCATTGCCGGGGGATTTAAGGCGAATAACAAAGGGCTTGCCCTCATCAATTAAAGCCTTTGCTTCCTCAAAAGTAATATTACGGTGCTTTGCCCACTCACCGTGGTAGCCTGTACGGATTTTTTGTGCTTCCTGCTTTTCGCGAACAGCCTCTAATTCCTCAGCGGTGCAAAAACATGGGTAAGCGTAGCCTTTTTTAATTAAATCCTTAACGTATGTCTGATATATTTCAGCGCGGTGGCTTTGTTGGTAGGGACCGTAATCTCCCTTTTCCTGTCGGCCGCTGTAAAAGCCTTCATCAACGGTAATACCAAAGCGGGCAAAGCCGTCAATTATATTTTCAATACCGCCTTCAATTTCACGCTTTTTGTCAGTATCTTCAATGCGGGTGAAGAACACGCCGCCCGAAGAGGTTGCGGTAATGCGGTTAACAAGACCCGCAAAAAGTGTGCCTAAATGCAAATAGCCTGTGGGGCTTGGAGCAACACGAACAACCCTTGCGCCTTCGGGCAAATTGCGTGCAGGGTAAAGGTTTTCGTAATATTCGGGTGTTTTGTCGATATTCGGTAAAAGAAGCTCGGCAAGTGCGTTGTAATCAGTCATAAATTTCTCCTATATCCAAAAACAAAGGGTATTTAAATCAATACCCTTTGTAAATTGTTTTAATTTTTTCCTAAAAGCTTGTTAAGCTCGTTCATAAAGGTGTTAATGTCCTTAAACTGACGGTAAACAGAAGCAAAGCGAACGTAAGCAACCTCATCAATATTTTTAAGCTTGTCCATAACAAGCTCGCCAATTTTTTCGCTGCTTACTTCACGGTCAAGCGAATTTTGGATAATTGCTTCAATTTCATCAATCATATTGTCAAGCTGGTCAATTGATACGGGGCGTTTTTCACAAGCGCGTAAAAGACCTGTCATAAGCTTGTCACGGTTGAAGGATTCACGTGATTTGTCCTTCTTAATAACAATAATGGGAAGGCTTTCAATTATTTCATAGGTTGTAAAGCGCTTACCGCATTGAAGACATTCACGCCTTCTGCGAATGCGTTGGCCTTCGTCGGTAGGGCGAGAGTCTATTACCTTGCTTTCTTCATAACTGCAAAACGGACATTTCATAAGTTATTACCCCTTATTTTAAAAAATTATCCATAATTTACTTGTATTATACAATATATAGTGGTAAAATACAAGTATAAATTTCAAAATAGGAGGGCTTTTTATGCCTTATTATCAGTTAGAAAAACCCGTTTCAGGTGATACAGTTGCAATTATGCACACCACAATGGGTGACATTAAAATCAAGCTTTTTAAAGAAGAAACACCCAAAACCTTTGAAAACTTTACAACACACGCTAAAAACGGCTATTATAACGGCCTGATTTTTCACCGTGTAATTAAGGATTTTATGATTCAGGGCGGTGACCCCATGGGCAGCGGCATTGGCGGTGAATCAATTTGGGGTAGAAAATTTGAGGATGAATTTACCCCAAATTTACACAACCTTCGCGGCGCGCTTTCAATGGCAAATGCAGGCCCCAACACAAACGGTAGTCAGTTTTTTATTGTTCAGGCCGATACTTGCCCTGCAAATATGTTAGAGCAAATGGAAGATTTGCCTGACGCTTTCCCACCCGAATGCGCAAAGGCCTATGCCGAAATGGGCGGAACACCTTGGCTTGACTTCCGTCACACAGTTTTCGGTCAAGTGTATGAAGGAATGGACGTTGTTGACAAAATTGCTAATTGCAAGGTTGGTATGAACGACAAGCCCATGTTTGATGTTACAATTGAAAGCATTGAAATTATTGAAATTTAAGGTGTAAAATGGAAAAAATTACAAGTTTTACAATTGACCATTTAAAGCTTTTGCCCGGGCTTTACGTTTCCCGTAAGGACAGTAAAAACGGGGTAGTGGTAACAACCTTTGATATGCGCATTACCGCACCTAACCGTGAGCCTGTAATTGATGTTCCCGCGCTTCATACAATTGAACATTTGGCGGCAACATATCTTCGTAACAGCAATTTTAAAGAAGATGTTGTTTATTTTGGCCCAATGGGTTGCAGAACAGGCTGTTACCTTGTTATGTTTGGTGATTTATCATCTAATGATATTTATGAAAAGGTTATTGCCTTGTGTGATTTTATTATCGGCTTTGAGGGTGAAATTCCCGGTGCCAAACCCGAGGAATGCGGAAACTATTCTGAGCAAAATTTAAATATGGCAAAGTTTTATATAAAAAAATACAAGACTGAGCTTATAGAAAATAAGCGTCTAATTTATCCTTGATGAATAAACACCTCTTTAGTGTGAAAAATAGCACTAAAGAGGTGTTTTTAATTATGCAACCTGATAAAAAAACTTATGATAAAATGGCCAAAAAAGCATCCCCACCTTCACCAAAGCTTAAAGACTGTAGCCTAGCTTTTCTTGTTGGCGGTTTTATATGCACGTTAGGTCAGCTTTTAATGGCACTTTACGGCGATGTTTTCGGCTTAAAAGAGGATGTTGTAAAAATGCTTGTGCCTGTAACCCTTATAACCATTGCGGCAATTTTAACGGGCTTTGGCGTTTTTGATAAAATTGCAAAGTTTGCAGGCGCTGGGACATTAGTGCCCATAACAGGTTTTTCAAACGCTGTCGTTTCACCTGCAATCGAATTTAAAAGCGAGGGCTTCATATTAGGGGTTGGAGCAAAGATGTTCACCATCGCTGGCCCTGTCATCGTCTACGGTACGGTGGCAAGTGTGGTGTATGGGATTGTTTACTGGATAACAACATTAATTTAACGCAAACGGCTTGACCGTTTGGTCAAGCCGTTTGTGAAAAAATTATAGCTATATATAGCATAGTTTGAAAATAGCATTATTTTATTTTTGTTTAAGTAATTAACAATATCCTGACGTTAATATTATCCAATCGCCATTTTTTTCGCGGACTAATATCCATTGCCAGTCGGTAATTTTTTCGTTTGCTTCATAAACAACAGTGTCGTAAGGCGGTGCCTTGAAATCGGATACGAAAACCATACATTCGATATAACGGTTTTCATAATATGGGTTATAGTATGCGAGTTCGCTTAGGCTTTTTTCATCGTTGGTGTATTTGATTGAATACAGTGTATAGTCGTAAGATTGCGAAAATTCTTTTTTTATCGTGTTAATTCCTTCGTCTAATTTCTCGTGTGAATAAATTTCAGAATTACCATAATCAATAATACAGTTACTCATATCAGCAAGCTTTTTTGGCTTACCACAAGAGGTTAGCAAAAATAGTAATATGAAAATTGATATTAGTTGCTTTTTCATAAAATACCTCCTTTTTATTTTATTATACTACATCGGCGATTCAATGTAAATATTTTTACAAAATGGTGTGTCCTATATTGACAGCAGCATAAGGTTATGTGTTGGGTGTTGGCGCTAAAATGTTCACCATCGCCGGCCCGGTGATTGTTTACGGCGTTTCTGCATCCGTAATCTACGGTTTGATTTATTGGATAACGACTTTATTCTAACAAAAACGGCTTGACCCGATGGGTCAAGCCTTTGTATGTATCAAAAAGCATCTGCTTTCAAACCGGTTATATCTTCAATTACAGGAAGTTCATAGCAAGGGATATAAATTCCCCACAAGTCGTTATTGTGTTCAAATTCTAATATATGATAACTTTTACAGATAATACAACCATAGTTATCTTCACTTAACTTATAT
>SVPF01000027.1 GCA_015066005.1 Oscillospiraceae bacterium | reverse complement strand
TCGGGAAGATGAATCTATATTAATAGTGTAGGGCAGGGGCTTGCTCCTGCCGTAAAATAGCGGTAATTAAACGGAAGGACCAAGGCCCTTCCCTACAATGTGCCACCAATCCAACCGAGCGATAAACTCCAATTTGTTGACGTATTTTAAACTTTAAAAATTATAGGCTTTTTACTTGCATTATTATTAAATATATAGTATAATAAATTGATTATATTTTAAGGAGATATTTTCTTTTTGAATAACGTTGCAATTACTACCGATTTTTCCGAGCAAATTGCCTACACTAAAAGGGTTAGGGAGCTTGCTTTTAATATATACGGCCATACACCCAAGGCCTGTGTTAACACCTTTGGCTGTCAGCAAAATGTAAGCGACAGCGAGCGCTTAAAGGGTATGCTATCGGCCTGCGGTTATGAAATTGTTACTGAAATGGATGATGCCGATTTTATTATCTTTAACACCTGCGCTGTGCGTGAGCACGCCGAAATGCGCGTTTTTGGTAACATTGGTATGACCAAAAAAATTAAAGCCGAACGCCCAAACACAGTTGTTGCTGTTTGTGGCTGTATGGCCCAGCAGGAGCATATAGCACAGAAGCTTAAAAGAAGCTACCCTTATGTTGATATTGTAATGGGTACACACGTTTTCCACCGCTTGCCCGAATTTTTATATAAGCGCCTTTCGGGCTCCCCTCGAATTTTTGAGCTTTCGATGGATAACAATACAATTGTAGAGGATATTCCGATTAAACGTGACGGCACCTTTAAGGGCTGGCTTCCCATTATGTACGGCTGTAATAATTTTTGCACCTACTGCATTGTGCCGTACGTAAGGGGCAGGGAACGTTCACGCGAGCCTGAGAAAATCATTGCCGAATTTAAAGAAATGGTTAAAAACGGCTGTAAGGATATAACCCTTTTAGGTCAAAATGTTAATTCTTATGGCAAGGGCTGTGAACACGGTATAAACTTTGCAAAGCTGCTTCGTATGCTTAACGATATTGAGGGTGATTTTGTTATAAGGTTTATGACCTCGCACCCAAAGGACTGCACGGTTGAGCTTTTGGACACCATAAGGGACTGTAAAAAGGTTACCCGACATTTGCATCTTCCATTCCAAAGCGGCAGCAGTAAAATTTTAAAGCGAATGAACCGCTATTATGACAGGGAAGGCTACTTACAGCTTATTAAAAACGCAAAGGAAAGGCTTCCCGATGCTGATTTGACAAGCGATATAATCGTTGGCTTCCCCGGCGAAACTTACGAGGACTTTAAGGAAACCCTAAGCCTTGTAAAAGAGGTTAAGTTTGCTTCTCTTTTCACTTTTATTTATTCAAAACGCAACGGCACACCTGCCGCAATTATGGACGACCCCATAACCCGTGAAGAAAAGGGCAAGTGGTTTGATGAGCTTTTAAAGGCGCAGGAAGAGGTTGCAAAGGAAAATATAAACAAATATTTAGGCAAAACCTACCGTGTTTTGTGTGATGATTTTGGCAGTCGTGACGGCTTTATGACAGGCCACACAAACGGTACGGCTGTTATTGAATTTAAGGCTGATCAAAATCTTTTAGGTCAGTTTGTTGAGGTAAAGGTTTTGGGTTATGAAAACGGCCTTTACGGTGAAATTGTTAATAATTAATTTTTATAAAAGAGGTTTTAAAAATGGACGTAATCGAAGTAACAAGACAGTTAGGACACGCCATTCAAAAGGATGAACGCTTTGTTCGCTATGCAAAGGCTCGTTTAGCTAATGATAATGATGTTGATTTACAAAACGCTATCGGCGAATTTAACATTAAGCGTATGGAGCTTGAAAAGGCAGTTAGCGAAGAAGCTAAGGATGAGGTTTTAGTTAAAAAGCTTAATGAAGAGCTTCGTGAAAGCTATGGCAATATTATGGCAAGTCCTTCAATGGTTGAATATAACACCGCAAAGGCTATGCTTGACCAAATGGTAAACGAAATTAACACAATTATTTCAAAGTGCCTTGACGGTGAAGACCCCGACACCTGCGAAGCAAGCAGTGCTTGCACAGGCAGCTGTGCTACCTGCGGCGGTTGCCACTAAGCTTTATAAAAATTTTGAGAAAGGAAGTTAAAAATGGCTGAATTATCGCCGATGATGCGGCAGTATAACGAAATTAAAGCACAAAATGAAGATACAATTTTGTTTTTCCGCGTGGGCGACTTTTACGAAATGTTTTTTGAAGATGCCAAAAAGGCTTCCGAAGAATTGGATTTAGTTCTAACAGGTAAGGAATGCGGTTTAGAAGAACGCGCCCCAATGTGCGGCGTGCCTTTCCATAGCTGTGAAGCATATATTGCCCGTCTTGTTGAAAAAGGCTACAAGGTTGCAATTTGTGAACAGGTTGAGGACCCCGCAACCGCAAAGGGTCTTGTAAAGCGTGATATTGTTCGCACCATTACACCGGGTACCGTGCTTGAGGACAGTATGCTTGATGAAGGCCGCAATAACTATTTGGCTTCCATTGCCTTGTGCGAGGGCGAAATCGGTCTTTGCTTTACTGATGCATCCACCGGTGAATGTCACGTTACCGCCTTGTCGGAGGAAAATTTCCAAACCCGTTTAATTGATGAGCTTGCACGTTTTTCACCCCGTGAAATTCTTGTGTGTGAGGATTTTAATTTAAAAGCCCCCACCGTTTTTGATTATTTACAGCAAAGCTTTGAAGGTATGCTTACCGTTAGGGAAAATAAATGCTTTGACTTCTCAAAAACAGAAGAGCTTATTTTAAAGCACTTTAATGTTATAAGCGTTGAAAATATTGGCCTTACAAAAAACGGTGCCGCCGCCTGCGCTTTCGGTGCGGCGCTGCATTACCTTTACGAAACGGGTGTTAACGGTCAGGTTTCGGTTAACGAAATTGACGTTTATACAGGCAGTCAGTTTATGAAGCTTGACACAACTGCCGTTCGCAATTTAGAGCTTTGCGAAACGATGCGTAGTAAGGCAAAAAAGGGCTCGCTTTTGTGGGTGCTTGATAAAACCAAAACCGCAATGGGCAAGCGCCTTATACGAAATTGGGTTTCACAGCCGCTTTTAAGTATTACGGCAATTGAGCTTAGGCAGAACGCTGTGGATGAATTAGCATCCGACATAATTTTGCGCGGCGAAATTGTTGAAAACCTAAGCGGCATTCGTGATATTGAACGCCTTATGACAAAGGTGGTTTACGGCTCAGCTAATGCGAAGGATTTATTAAATCTTTCTTACACAGCACAAAAATTCCCCGCACTTAAGGCGCTTTTGGCAAATGCAAATTGCCGTATGCTTAAGGATATTTATAACGAAATTGACACGTTAGAGGATATTGCCGCTTTAATTGATGCTTCAATTAATCCCGAAGCACCTGCAACGGTTAGGGAAGGCAACCTAATAAGGAACGGCTACAGCGAGCTTGTTGACACCCTTCGACACGATATGAATTCGGGCACAAGCGTGCTTGCTGAAATTGAAGCCAGAGAAAAGGAACGCACGGGCATTAAAAACCTGCGTGTTCGCTACAACAAGGTTTTCGGTTACTATATTGAGGTTACAAATTCCTTCCTTGATAAAGTACCTGAGGATTATATAAGAAAACAAACCCTAACCAATGCCGAGCGCTTTATTACCGAAGAGCTTAAGGAAATTGAAAAGCGTGTGCTTACCGCAAAGGACCGCATTGTGCAGGTTGAATACGAGTTATTTGACACTATCCGCAAAAAGACAGCGGCCGAGGTTGTACGCTTCCAAAAAACTGCAGGCGCAATTGCCAAGCTTGACGTTTTGTGTTCCTTTGCAAATGTTTCGGCTGACAACCATTACTGCCGCCCGCTTGTTAACAACAGCGGCACTATCCGCATTAACGATGGCCGTCACCCCGTGGTTGAACAGGTTTTGCGCACACCCTTTGTTTCAAATGATACCCTGCTTAATATGACAGATGACCGCTGCGCAATAATTACAGGTCCTAATATGGCGGGTAAATCAACCTATATGCGACAGGTTGCGCTTATAACCTTAATGGCGCAAATCGGTTGCTTTGTTCCTGCAAAAAGTGCTGAAATCGGCGTGGTGGATGCAATTTTCACCCGTGTCGGCGCTTCGGACGACTTGGCATCGGGTCAGTCAACCTTTATGGTTGAAATGAGCGAGGTTGCTTACATACTTAAAAATGCTACTAAGCACAGCCTTTTAATTCTTGATGAAATCGGCCGCGGTACCTCTACCTTTGACGGTATGTCAATTGCTCGTGCCGTGCTCGAATTTGTGGCCGACAAGAAAAAGCTTGGCGCAAAGGCGCTGTTTGCCACCCATTATCACGAGCTTACCCAAATGGAAAACGAATTAAAAGGGGTTAAAAACTATAACATCGCTGTTAAAAAACGCGGTGATGATATTACCTTCCTCCGCCGCATTGTCCGCGGGGGAGCGGATGACAGCTACGGTATTGAGGTTGCAAAGCTTAGCGGTATACCTAACGCGGTTATTGAACGCGCTAAAGAGGTGCTTCGCTTAACCGAAAGCGAGGGCCTTGTAACTTATAAGACCGTTGTTGACAATGATATGCAAATGTCCTTTGAAATGCAGTCTGCACAGGATATTTTAAAGGACCTTAAGGCAATAGATGTTAATACCTTAACACCTATTGAAGCTATGCAGATTTTATTTGATATTTGTAAAAAAGCAAAAGAACTTTAAAAGTGAGGTGTAAATATGCCAAAAATTAATGTTTTACCTAAAAACGTGGCCGAGCTTATTGCTGCGGGTGAGGTGGTTGAAAGACCCGCATCTGTTATAAAGGAGCTTATTGAAAACTCAATAGATGCAGGCGCAACCACAATAACCGTTGAAATTCAAAACGGCGGTATTTCTTATATGCGCATTACCGATAACGGCTGCGGTATTACAAATACGGATGTTCCTTTGGCATTTTTACGCCATGCAACCAGCAAAATTAAAGAGGGGAATGATTTAAACTTCATTTCAACCTTGGGATTTCGCGGTGAAGCCTTGGCAGCGGTTTCGTCGGTTTCCCGTGTGGAAATGCTTACCTGCAGCGAAAATGAAGAAATCGGTACCCATTATATGATAGAGGGCGGACAGGAGGTTCTCTATGAAGAGGCAGGCTGTCCCAAAGGCACCACAATTATAATTCGTGATTTGTTTTATAACACCCCCGCCCGTATGAAATTTCTTAAAAAGGACGTTTCAGAGGCTAACGCCTGCGCGGCTGTGGTTGACCGTATTGCGCTTTCTCACCCCGAAATTTCAATTAAGCTTATTCGTGACGGAAAGCAAACCCTTAATACCTCGGGTGACGGTCAAATTAAAAGCGCCGTTTACAGCGTTTTGGGGCGTGAGTTTGCAAATTCCTTAATAAGCTGTCAGGGTGAGCAGGGCGGTATTACCGTTTCGGGTTTAATTTGCAAGCCCGTTGCCTGCAAGCCCACCCGTAATAACCAGTTTACGTTTTTAAACGGCCGACTTGTGCGTTCGGGCACGATTATTGCCGCCGTTGAGCAGGCATATAAAAACAGCGCAATGATAGGTAAATTCCCCGTATTTGTGCTTTATGTTAACGTTCCGTTTGACACGGTGGACGTTAATGTTCACCCCGCTAAAACCGAGGTTCGTTTTTCGGACGAAAAGCGTATTTTTGAAGGCGTTTATGCGGCGGTTAAAAACGCACTTTCACAAGGGGATACACGTCCCGAAATTAAAATGACACAGCCTACCTTTAACCGTTTTGAAAGAATGACAGTTGATGAATTTAAGCAAACCGTTATTAAGGTAGAGGAACCTAAAGTTCCCGCGGCACCCGTTTATGATAAAAAGGCAGAACAGTGTGTAGAGGTTAAAAATGCGAGTGATACAAAGCCGCAAAGCTTTATCTTTCACACTTCACAAAAGCCCGACTTTGCCGACACCTATTCCTATGTGGGTCAAAACGGTCAAAAAACCGAGCCTGTGTATACTCCCAAACTTCCCGTGAAAGAGGTTTTAATTGAAAAGGAAATTGAAGCCATTATCGACGAGGACAAGCCGGTAATTACGGTTATAGGTCAAGCCTTTAACACATATATTATTGCCCAAATGGGTGACAGCATTTTTATGATAGACAAGCACGCCGCACACGAACGCATTTTGTTTAATAAGCTTAAAGAACAGCACAAAATTGAGGTTCAGGCGCTTTTGACCCCAATAACCGCAAATTTGCAAAAGGATGAATATAACGCCATTATCGGCAATTTGGATTTACTTTTGCAGGCAGGCTTTGAAATTGAGGATTTCGGCGCATCAACAGTTGTGGTTCGTGCAATACCTACAACCCTTATCGGTGAGGATGTTTTATCCTTACTGTCTGAAATGGCTGAAAGCCTTAAAAATACAAAATCGGTGCAAATTGAAAGGGAAGAAAGCCTTTTCCACACAGTTGCTTGCAAGGCGGCGATTAAAGCGGGAAGCCAAACAAGCGGCCTTGAAATGAAGGCCTTGGCCGAAAAGGTATTGCTTTCTAAGGATATTATGTATTGCCCCCACGGCAGACCTGTGGCATACGAAATTAAGAAAAGGGAACTTGAAAAACAGTTCGGTCGAATACAGTGATAAAGGCATTATTCATTGTCGGCCCGACCGCTTCGGGCAAAACCGACCTTAGTATTTTTCTTGCAAAAGCATTAAACGGCGAAATTATCTGTGCCGATTCAATGCAAATTTATAAGGGCATTCATGTGGCATCCGCCGCACCGAGTGAATCGGAAAAAGACGGTGTAACGCACCATTTGTTTGAATTTTTAAATTTAGATGATGAATATTCGGTGGCTGATTACGTTAAAGCCGCACGCACCACAATTAAAGAGGTTTCTAAAAAAGGAAAGCTTCCCATAATCGTTGGCGGTACGGGGCTTTATGTGTCGTCCTTACTTGATAATATTGAATATATCGAGCAGGACTGTGACCCCATCCTTCGCGAAAAGCTTGAAAATAAGTTTAACAAAATCGGCGCGGAAGCAATGCTTTTGGAGCTGTCTGAATTTGATCCCGACAGTGCAAAGCGTTTACACCCCAATAACCGAAGAAGAATTATCCGTGCGTTTGAGGTTTATTTGCAAACGGGTAAAACTATAACCGAGCAAAATGCTTTGTCACGACAAAATGAATCGGATATTGACCCAATTGTAATTGGTATAACCTATAAAAACCGTGAGCTTTTGTATGACCGAATAAACCGACGTGTTGATATAATGCTTTCAAACGGTTTAATGGACGAGGCTTGTCAAACAATTGGCAACAATAAAAAAGGTGCTTTTCAGGCAATTGGCCACAAAGAGCTTTATCCGGCAATTTTGGGTGAGGATTCTTTGGAAAACTGCGCCGAAAAATTAAAACAGCAAACCAGACGCTATGCTAAAAGGCAGCTTACCTGGTTTAATCGGGATGAACGCATAAATTGGTTTTATCCCGATGAGGATATTGACTATTTAGTAAACGCTTTTAATTTAGCTAATAATTTTTTGAAGGAGGAATAGGCTTATGAAAAAGAACACGCTGATAAAGCTTGCTGTTGGCTTTTTGGCATTGGCATTTTTAATAAATCAAGCGGTTTCTATGTTTTATAAGCCTGTCACTACAGAAAGCGCCGTGTTTTATACCGCAAATAACGGTTTTAAAATTACCGGTGTAATTGTAAGAAACGAAATTTTAGTTACAAATGACAAAAGCGGTGTTTTGCACTATTTAATATCCGATGGTGAGCGAGTTTCAAAAAACGGCACAATTGCCAATATTTACGGCAGTGAAGCCGCTTCTATAACCCTTAGTCAAATTGAATCGGTACAGCATAAAATTGATGATATTAACGATATTTTGTCCTTTAACGATATTGATGCCGCTAATTTAGAGCTTATTAATACCCGTGTGGATGATAATTTAAACGCGCTTGTTATGTCGACTGTGGCCGGCAATTTTGGCGATATTCCCAAAACCAGTGAGGACCTTTTATTTGCGCTTAATCGCCGACAGGCAGCACTTGGGGACACATCCTCCTTTGCTACACAGCTTGCTGCTTTAAATTCACAGCTTGCAACACTTAATGCAAGCCTTACAGGTATTCAGGGCGAGGTGAAGGCCTCACAATCGGGTTATTTCCTTTCAAAGACCGACGGATATGAAGCTGTTTTAAATGCCAATAAGCTTTCTTCCGTTACACCCGAATTTTTAGATGGGTTGAAATCTGAAAAAACGCCCGAAAACGTTGTTGGCAAAATTGTTTCTGACTATGAATGGTACATTGCCGCTAAGGTTTCAATTAACGACTCCCACAACTATAAGGAAGGCGATGCCTTAAAAATTTACACCTCGATCAAATCGTCACCGGTTTTGCCTGTTACGGTTAAGAGTATTAACACCTCAAATACTTCAACCGACGCGGTCATCATTTTTGCTTGCAGTGAAATGAATTCCGAGCTTGCTTCAATGCGAAGCGGTCCTATGACGGTTGTAAGCCGTGAATACAGCGGTCTTAAGGTATCTAAAAAGGCACTCCGTGTTGTTGAAGGTCAAACAGGTGTTTATATTGTAAAGGGTATGCAGGCTAAATTTGTTCCGATTGAAATTTTGTATTCAACCGATAGTATGATGATTTGTAAAAAGAACGATGCTGACGGTCAGCTAAGACTTTATGATCAGGTTATTGTGAAAGGAAGAAACCTTTATGATGGAAAAATTATCGGCTGAGGAATTTGATATAAATTTTAAAGCCGTTAATGATAAGCTTAATGCCGCGCTTTTAAAGGTGGGTAAAAATCGTGAGGATGTTATTTTACTTGCCGCCACTAAAACAGTGGATGTTGACACAATTAATTATGCCGTAAGTAAAGGTATTAAATACATTGGTGAAAACAAGGTGCAGGAGCTTTTATCAAAGCAAGACGGTATAATAAATGTTCATCACCATTTTATCGGCCATTTACAAACCAACAAGGTTAAGGATGTTATTGACAGGGTGGAGCTTATCCATTCGGTTGATTCTTTAAAGCTTGCAAAGGAAATTTCAAAGCAGGCTGCTAAGAGGGATAAGGTAATGGACATTTTGCTTGAAATTAACATTGGGGACGAAGAGTCTAAATGGGGCTTTACACCTGAAAATGTAATGGATAGCATTAATGAAATTTCAGCTTTAGAAAATGTAAGAATTTGCGGGCTTATGGCAATTCCGCCAATGTGCGAAAACCCCGAGGATAACCGCAAATACTTTAAAATAATGTATCAGCTTTTTGCTGATATAAAGCAAAAAAACATTGATAATTGTTTTATGAACATTCTTTCAATGGGTATGTCGGATGATTTTGACATCGCTATTGAAGAGGGTGCAAATCTTGTAAGGGTTGGCACCGCACTGTTTGGAAAACGTTATTATATTTAAAATTTAAAAAATTAAAATAAAGTGAGGACTATAAAATGGGTATTTTAGACAGCATTAAAAACATTATGACTATTCCGGATGAGGATAACTTTGAGGAAGAACCCGAGGTAGTAGAAGAGGTTGCTCCTAAAAAGAAGCCCCAACCCGAGGTAAAGCGTGACACAACCCCCCGTGTTATCGGCGGCAAAGCAAAAAATGCACAGCAAAACGGTATGCAGGTTGTTCTTGTTAAGCCTGAACGCTTTGAGGATGTAACAGGTATTGCTGACCACCTTAACGCTAAAAAGACGGTTGTTTTAAACCTTGAGGTTTGTGACCGAGATATTTCAAGAAGAATTATTGACTTTTTAAGCGGTGCCGCTTATGCAAATCACGGCAATATTCGCAAGGTTGCAGTTTCAACCTTTATTATTGTTCCCTCTGATGTTGATGTAATGGGCGAATTGATGCTTGAAGATTTTGAAGAAAACCGTATGTATTTCTAATGGAAAGTGAAATACTTATTGCCCGTATAACCGACACGCAGGATATTTCGCAAAAAACCTCGAAACCGAAATTTTTTGGTTTTTTAAGCCGTGAGGAAGCCGCCTTGGCGCAAAGGCTGCTTGAAAACCGTAATGCCAATTTTCAGCTTTTCGGTGGTTATGAGGATGCACAGCGGGTTATGCTCGGTTGCTTTCCCGACTGGTGCGATAATGCTAATTTTCCTATAACTGCGGTTACATTTACCTACCGCGAGGCCGTCGAGCTTCACCACAAGGATTTTTTGGGCGCTTTAATGGCACTTGGTATTACCCGTGAAAGCGTTGGGGATATTCTTGTTGAAAAGGGAAGAACGGTGGCATTTATTAAGGATGAGGTTTTACCCTTTGTGCTTTCCAATGTTACTAAAATCGGTAGGGTCGGTGTAGATATATTGGTTGGCTTTACTGACCCGTTACCCTTGGGTGACAGCCTTATTACTGCATCGGCTACGGTGTCTTCCCTGAGGCTTGACTGTGTTGTATCGGCACTTGCAAGCGTTTCACGCGGTAAGGCAAACGAGCTTATTGAAGCGGGGCTTGTTTCGGTAAATTCGGTTGTTTGCCAAAAAAACACAAAACAAGTTGCTATGGGTGATGCTGTAACGGTTAGAGGTAAGGGTAAGTTTATTATTGGTAACACCTGCCAAAAAACAAGAAAAGACAGAACTGTCTTGGAATACAAAAAATATTTTTAGGGGAGTAACAAATTATGTTTACTGCTGAAGAAATTAAAAATGTAGGCTTTTCAAAATCTATGAGCGGTTATAAACCTGAAGAGGTTGAGATTTTTCTTGATAAGGTTGCATCCGATTATCAGAATTTTGAAAAAATAGTTAACGAATATAAGGCCGAGGTTGCAAGGCTTCAAAACGAAATTGACACGGCTGAGCATTCCAAAAACAGCATTCAAAGCGTGCTTTTAAACGCACAAAAGCTTGCTGAGCAAATTGTTGCCGAGGCTAAGGCACAAAGCGATGAAATGATTAGAAATGCCGAGGATAGTATTGCTGTTCTTGCGGCGCAGGAAAAGGAAATGACAACCACCTTTGAGCTTAAAGCCGCTGAGCGTAAGGCTAATTTAGAAGCCGAGCTTTCTGAAATGGTTAAGGATGCGAAGCTTAAGGCAGACAGCATTACCGCCGCTGCTGATGACAGTGTTAGAAGACAGCAGGTTTTATTTGATAAACTAAAGCTTGAGGTTGCGGCATTTAAGTCGGCTGTTACCTCAAAATATAAGGAGCATTTGAGCATTTTGCAGGAAATCCCCGATGCAGTTCAAATGGACCCTGAAAGAATGGCTCAGGTAATTACCGCCCGTCTTAATGAGGTTCCTTCGGTTGATAGCTTTATTTCTCCTGTCGAAGCAAAATCTCCTGCAATTGAGGATAACGGATTTTCGGTAGTTACAGAGGAATAGGTATAAGCTTATATATTTTTTAAGGAGGCATTTCCTTGATTAGTTACATTTTGGCATTGGTTGTAGGCGCACTTGTGCTTGCGGCTGACCAGTACACTAAATATTTTATATTGAATAATTTCGAGCTTGGACAAGGCACCGATTTTATAAAAGGCCTTATAGATATTGTTTACATTCACAATAAGGGCGGTGCCTGGGGTATTCTGGAAGGTCACACTTGGGGACTTTTGGCAATGACAATGGTAATAATGCTGGTTTGTATTGCTTTACTTTTTAAGTGGGGCGCTAAAAACAAGCTTGTATTTTGGGCAATGTCGCTTGTACTTTTCGGCGGTATTGGCAATTTGATTGACCGTATTTTCCGTGACGGCAATGTTGTTGACTTTTTACATTTTGAATTTTGGCCCACATTTCCCGTATTTAATGTTGCTGACTGCGCAATTGTAATTGGCGTAGCCTTGCTGATGCTTTACTTTGCGATAGATACTGTTCGTGAATTAAAGGCTAAAATGTCATCAAATACCGTAAAGGCGGCCGAAGATGAAGAAAATAACCAAGATATGTGACACGGTTGACCGCATTCGTGTTGATGTTTTTGTAGCCGAAATGGGTGAAATTACCCGTTCACGCGCCGCGAAGCTAATCGAAGACGGTTGTGTGACGGTAAACGGAAGGTTGTCCGCAAAAAATGCCAAGCTTAAGGCGGGGGACGAGGTTGTCCTAAATTTACCTGATCCGGTATCGTATGATATTACCCCTGAAGAAATCAAGCTTGATATTGTTTATGAGGATGAAGATTTGCTTGTGGTAAATAAGCCCAAGGGTATGGTTGTACATCCTGCGGCAGGTAATTATGACGGCACACTTGTAAACGCGCTAATGCATCATTGCGGGGCTTCGCTTTCGGGTATAAACGGGGTTATGCGCCCCGGTATTGTGCACCGAATTGACAAAAACACAAGCGGGCTTTTAATGGTGGCTAAAAATGATGCCGCACATAACGGTCTTGCCAAGCAAATTAAGGACCATTCGTTTACCCGTGAATACGAAGCGGTGGTTTACGGCAATGTAAAAGATGACAGCGGTACAATAAATGCTCCAATTGGTCGTCACCCCGTAAAAAGAAAGCAAATGGCCGTTACCGAAAAGGGCAGCAAGCCTGCAACCACACATTATACGGTTTTACAGCGTTTTGGCAATTTTACCCACATAAAGCTTCGGCTTCAAACGGGGCGTACACACCAAATCCGTGTGCATATGGCGTATATCGGTCACCCTGTTGCAGGGGATGATGTTTACGGTCCCAAAAAGGTAATCACCTCGCTTTCAGGGCAATGCCTTCACGCAAAAAAGGTAGGCTTTATTCATCCTATAACTAATGAGTATATGGAATTTGATTCCGATTTACCCGAATATTTTGTAAAATTTTTAAAGGGGCTTTAAATGGGTATTTTTGACGGTGCAATACTGCTTTCTGATATTGACGGAACCTTACTCGAAAGCGGTATTATTCCCGAAAGAAACATAGAAAAAATTGAATATTTTATAAAAGAAGGCGGTTGCTTTTCGGTTGCTACGGGCAGAAGTGTAAAGGGACTTTCAATAGTTGTTAATGCTTTTAAAGGCTTGTCACCTTCCATTGTAGCAAACGGCTGTATGATTTATGATTACAGCAAAAAGCAGGTGCTTTATGAAAAAAATCTGCCTAGAAGTGATTATCATTTTGTTGGTGATGTTTTAAAAAGCGACCTTAGTTGTGGTATTGAAGTGCACGCAGGTGAACGGGTTTTTACTGTTTCACAAACTGCTGAAAGCGATGACCACCAGCGTGATCAAGGGCTTGAAACAAGTGTTATTTCATTTAAAAAGGCTTGTGAATATAGTTGGAACAAGGTTGTGTTTTTGCTTAACAGTGCAGATGATTATGTTAAGATACATTCATTGGTGGATGATGATAATAAGCAAAGTTGTTTTGTCGACACTTGTACATTCATTGATGGCACAAAACGTAATTATTTAGAGCAGGTGCCGCTGAATGTTTCAAAGCAGGCTGCAATAGAAGAGCTTTGCAAAATTTTAAATATAGAAAACGGTAAGCGTTTTGCCATTGGTGATTATTATAACGATGTAAAAATGTTAGAAAATGCGGATATAAGCGCTACAACAAGCGAAGCACCCGATGAAATTAAGAATATTTCTGATTTTGTGGGTGGAAGCTGTAAGGACGGCGCTGTAGCCGATTTCATAGATTATTTAACTGAAAAATTAGAAAACTGAAAGGATGAAAATGATGGATGCTGCATTTAAAAAGTCCCTTATAAAAACCGCAACGCAGGTTCGTATTGGGATAATTAAGGGTGTCCACAGCGCAAAGGCAGGTCACCCCGGTGGCTCGCTTTCCTGTGCGGATATCTTAACCTATCTTTATTTTGCACATATGAACATTGACCCTAAAAACCCCAAGAAGCCCGACCGTGACAGACTTGTTTTGTCAAAAGGTCACGCAGCACCTGCGCTTTATTCAGTGCTTGCACAGCGCGGTTATTTTGACCCTGAGCTGCTTTTAACCCTTCGTAAGCAGGGCAGTATTTTACAGGGTCACCCCGATATGAAGCATATTCCCGGTGTGGATATGTCAAGTGGTTCACTCGGCCAAGGTATTTCCTGCGCTGTAGGTATGGCGTTATCGGCCAAGCATTTTGGCGATGATTATAAGGTTTATACCATTTTAGGTGACGGCGAAATTGAAGAGGGTCAGGTTTGGGAAGCCGCAATGTTTGCGGCAAATAAGGGCCTTTCTAATCTTACAGCTTTTGTTGATTACAACGGTCTTCAAATTGACGGTAGCATTGAAGAGGTAAACTCAGCAGCCCCCATTGATAAAAAGTTTGAAGCATTTAATTGGCATACAATTGTTATTGACGGTCACGACTTTGACCAAATTGAAGCCGCTTTAAAGGAAGCCGAAACAATTGATAAGCCCGTTGCAATTATTGCAAAGACTATAAAGGGTAAGGGCGTTTCTTATATGGAAAACTCGGTTAATTGGCACGGTGCGGCACCTAATGATGAATTGGCAGCACAGGCACTTAGTGAGCTTAATGAAGCTCTTGAAAAGTTGGGTTAAGGGGGAGTACTGAAATGGCAGATGTAAAAACAGTAGCAACAAGAGCCGCTTTTGGTGCTGCTCTTGTAGAGCTTGGCGAAAAGCGTGATGATTTTATAGTTTTAGACGCTGACCTTGCGGCAGCAACCCAAACTGGTAAGTTTAAGGCTGCTTTCCCCGAAAGGTTTTATGACTGCGGTATAGCAGAACAAAATATGATGAGCATTGCGGCAGGTGTTGCGGCAACAGGTAAAAAGGTTATTTGTTCATCCTTTGCAATGTTTGCGGCAGGCCGTGCCTTTGAGCAGGTGCGAAACTCCATCGGTTACCCCCACCTTAATGTAATTATCGGCGCAACACACGCAGGTATTTCGGTTGGTGAGGACGGTGCAACCCACCAGTGTAACGAGGATATTGCTTTAATGCGTACCATCCCCGGTATGACAATTATTAACCCTGCTGACGAAACCGAGGCTAAAAAGGCTATGTATGCCGCAATGGAGCACGACGGCCCCGTTTATTTGCGCTTTGGCCGTTTGCCCGTTCCTGTTGTTTTTGATGACGATTATAAGTTTGAAATCGGTAAGGGTGTTGAACTTCGAGAAGGCACGGATGTAACAATTGTTGCAAGCGGTCTTATGGTTAACGAAGCGCTTCAGGCACATGACCTTTTGAAAGAAGAAGGTATAAGCGCCCGCGTGGTTAACATTGCAACTATTAAGCCCCTAGATACTGAAATTATTATTAAAGCCGCTAAGGAAACAGGCGCAATTGTTACTGCTGAAGAGCATTCGGTTATAGGCGGTCTTGGTAGCGCTGTAGCTGAATGTGTCGGCGAAGAATATCCCGTTCCCGTTGTGAAGCTTGGTGTTTATGACAGGTTCGGTCATTCAGGCCCTGCGGTTAAGCTTTTGGATGAATTCGGCCTTCGTGCAGTTAACATTGTTGAAAAAGCTAAAAAAGCTATTTCTTTAAAAAAATAAGTTCATTTTTCAGTTTTAAACGCCCTTTTTAAAAGGGCGTTTTCTTTGTTAATAAATAATGAATTTTAAAGGTATAAATGTTGACAATGGGATAGTATGGTATTATAATGTTAGGTATCTAACATTTCGCTTGTGAGGTGTATTATGCAGCACGAAAAAAACATCGGCTTTTCCATTCGCCGACTGTCAAATTATATTCGGCGCGATATTGAAAAAAGCTCGGCTTCGGGTAAAATTGTTTTACCCAAGGGTGTTCACGGCTGGGCAATTCACTATTTTTACGACAACCGTGATAAAGAGGTTTTTCAGCGTGATTTTGAAAATCGTTTTTCCATTCGCCGTTCAACTGCAAGTAGTATTTTAAAAACTATGGAGCAAAACGGCTTTATTCAGCGTGTCAGCGTTGAAAGTGATGCCCGTTTAAAGCGCATAATTTTAACCGATAAAGCAATTAAAATCCACGAAGAAATTATGAAGGACATCGAAAGGCGTGAATTAAGATTACGCCGAGGCATAAATGAAGAGGAAATTGACCAATTTTTAAGTATGGTTAACCGTTTTATAGCAAATCTGGAGGACGAAAATGATTAAAACCTTAGCAAAATCAATAAGGGAATATAAGCTTCCCTCAATTTTAACACTAATTTTCATTATGGGTGAGGTTATTATTGAGGTTATAATCCCGTTTATTACTGCTGACCTTGTTAACAACATTAAGGCAGGCGCACCCATTGAAACTGTAATTAAAACAGGCCTTATTCTAATTGGAATGGCGCTTGTTTCACTTTGTTGCGGCGGTTTGGCGGCCATTACCTGTGCAAAAGCATCCACAGGCTTTGCTAAAAACCTGCGCCGTGATATGTTCCAAAAAATTCAGGGCTTTTCCTTTAGCAATATTGATAAGTTTTCGGCCACATCACTTGTGACACGACTTACTACCGATATTACTCACGTGCAAATGTCTTATATGATGATTATTCGTACCGCTATAAGAAGTCCTATGATTTTTATTTTTTCAATTATTATGGCTTACACGATGGGCGGTGCGCTTGCAACCTCGTTTGTGGTGGTTGTGCCCATTTTACTTTTCGGTCTTTTGCTTATTGCACGTAAGGCAATGCCTGCCTTCCGCCGTGTTTTCAAAAAGTATGACCGCCTTAATGAATCTATTGAAGAAAATGTTCGCGCAATGCGTGTGGTTAAGGGCTTTTCAAGGGAAGAATATGAAAAGCAAAAGTTTGCCGTTGCGGCTGACGGTATAACCGAGGATTTCACAAAGGCTGAAAGAATTGTGGCATTAAACACCCCAATAATGCAGTTTTGTATGTATTTTAACACCGTTATGATATTATTCCTAGGTTCAATGCTGGTAATTAAAAGCGGTGGAACGCAGGTTGATGTAGGTCAAATTTCGGCAATGCTTACTTATGGTGTGCAAATACTTATGTCACTTATGATGCTTTCTATGATTTATGTAATGATTACAATGTCACTTGAATCGATGAAGCGTATATGTGAAGTTTTAAATGAGGAATCTAATCTTCATAATCCCGAAAACCCTGTTTATAAGGTTTTAGACGGTTCAATAAAATTCAATAACGTAAGCTTTAAATATAATAAGGATGCTAAGCGTAACGCACTTGAAGGCATTAACCTTGAAATTAAATCAGGTATGACGGTTGGTATTATCGGCGGTACGGGCTCAAGTAAATCTTCACTTGTTCAGCTTATACCCCGACTTTATGATGTGACCGAGGGAGAAGTGCTTGTAGGCGGCATTGACGTAAGGGATTATGATATAAAAACACTCCGCGACAGCGTTGCAATGGTGCTTCAAAAGAATCAGCTTTTTTCGGGCACAATTAAGGAAAATCTTCGTTGGGGTAATGAAAATGCAACCGATGAGGAAATGATAGAGGCTTGTAAATTAGCTCAGGCTGATGAATTTATAAGCACCTTCCCCGATGGATATGATACCTATATCGAGCAGGGCGGTACTAACGTTTCGGGCGGACAAAAGCAACGCCTTTGTATTGCCCGCGCGCTTCTTAAAAAGCCTAAAATTTTAATTTTGGATGACTCGACAAGTGCGGTTGACACCAAAACCGATGCATTTATCCGTCAGGGCTTTAAAAAATATATTCCCGACACCACAAAAATTATTATTGCTCAGCGTGTGGGCTCGGTGCAGGATGCCGATTTAATTATTGTTATGGATAACGGAAAAATTGCCGATATGGGCACACACGACAAGCTTTTAACCTCAAGTGAAATTTACCGCGAGGTTTACGAGCAGCAAACACACGGAGGTGACAGCAGTGAGAACGCCTAATTACAGGGGACCAAAGGGTCCCGGCGGTATGCCAATGGGCAAAAGAAAATTTAGTATGAGGTCCTTTAAGCGTGTGCTTAAAATGATGTTCTCATATTATCCCGTGCTGTTTCCTTTGGCACTTGCCTGCATTATTTTTGCGGCCTTTGTTGCAACAGCCCCCGCAATTTTTAATCAGCAGATACTCGCCGCAATTGAAGAATGGTATGTAAGCCGTGACTGGCAGTCTGCTAAGCAGGAAATTATACCAAAAATTATAATTTTGGCAAGCCTTTACGTTGTGTCCTTAGCGGCAGTATTTACTCAAACACAATTGATGGCATATATCACTCAAGGTTTTTTGGGCAAAATGCGTAAAACCCTTTTTAACGGTATGCAAAATTTACCCATAAAGTATTTTGACACTAATAAGCATGGCGATATTATGAGTCATTTCACTAACGATATTGACACACTCCGTCAGCTTATTTCACAGTCTATTCCTTCCATTTTGCAGGCAGGTATAGTTGTAATTACAGTATTTTTCATAATGCTGTCCTACAGTGTGTGGATTACCCTTGTAGTGCTTGTTGGCGTGTTTTTCCTGTTTCTTGTTACCAAAAAGGTTGGCGGCGGTTCGGCCAAATATTTTATGCGCCAGCAAAAAGCAATTGGTAAAACCGAAGGCTTTATTCA
This sequence comes from Oscillospiraceae bacterium, assembly GCA_015066005.1. GTDB lineage: Bacteria > Bacillota > Clostridia > Oscillospirales > Acutalibacteraceae > UBA737. The sequence goes on along the minus strand of SVPF01000027.1, from coordinate 8,838 downwards.
GGAAATGATGAACGGCCAAAAGGTTGTTAAGGTTTTCTGTCACGAGGATAAAACCCAAAAGCAATTTGATGAAATTAACGATGCTTTATGTGAGGACAGTAAGCGCGCTCACGCTTATGCTAATATTCTTGGCCCTATAAATATGAACATTGGTAACATTTTATATGTTGTTATTGCAACTGTTGGAGGCGTTTTGTTGCTTTTAAAGGTGCCAAATTTAAGTCTTTTGCAGTTGTTTGGCGTCGAAATGCCTTTAGCTATTAGCATAGTTATTCCGTTTTTAAATATGACTAAGCAATTTACGGGTAACGTAAATCAGCTTTCACAGCAAATTAACTCAATTGTAATGGGTCTTGCAGGTGCTGAGCGCGTATTCGAGGTTATGGACGCACTTCCCGAAACCGACGATGGTTATGTAACCCTTGTTAATGCTAAAAAGGATGAAAACGGAAATATTGTTGAAACCAATGAACGCACGGGTATGTGGGCTTGGAAGCATCCCCACGGTGACGGTACAATAACCTATACCGAGCTTCGCGGTGACGTTAGAATGGTTAATGTTGACTTTGGTTATGAAGAAGGCAAAGAGGTGCTGCACGATGTAAGTGTCTATGCCGAGCCGGGTCAAAAGGTTGCCTTTGTGGGTGCTACGGGCGCAGGTAAAACAACCATTACAAACCTTATTAACCGTTTTTATGATATTGCCGACGGTAAAATCCGTTACGACGGCATTAACATAAATAAAATTAAAAAGTCTGATTTAAGGCGTTCCTTGGGCATTGTTTTGCAGGAAACAAACCTGTTTACGGGTACTGTAATGGAAAATATCCGTTACGGTCGTTTAGATGCCACTGATGAAGAATGTATTAAGGCGGCACAGCTTTCAGGCGCGGATGATTTTATTACCCGTTTGCCGCAGGGTTATCAAACCGAGCTTACCAACAACGGTTCAAACCTTTCACAAGGTCAGCGCCAGCTTATTGCAATTGCACGCGCAGCCGTTGCAGACCCGCCTGTTATGATTTTGGATGAAGCAACCTCAAGCATTGACACCCGTACCGAAGCAATTGTGCAAAAGGGTATGGACAGTCTAATGAAGGGCAGAACAGTGTTCGTAATTGCGCACCGCCTTTCAACCGTTAAGAATTCCGATGTTATAATGGTGCTTGATAAGGGCCGAATAATTGAACGCGGCAGTCACAATGATTTGATTGAGCAAAAAGGACAATATTACAGCCTTTATACAGGCGCATTCGAGCTTGAATAAAATAAATTTAGCGGTGGATTCTTCCACCGCTTTTTTATGTTCAAATTATAGTTTATCGCTCGATTAGATTGGTTACACCTTGTAGGGACAATTCACGAATTGTCCGTAAATTACAGCTATGTACAGGCGGGCGATTCGTGAATCGCCCCTACGAGTTATATTAATCTAAATACATACGATTTACATCTGTCGCGGAGCGACACCATAATTTTTCATTATGCATCATTCATTATTAATTCGCGTAAGCGATAAACCCCAATTTGTATATATAATTTATTAAAAAATGGTTAAATTTAATAAAATATACATCGATTTTTCTCTACGATTTCGCAAAATAAATCTTGACAAAATAGTCGGGGGGGGTAAACTGTTAGAGTATATGGGAGGGTGTTCCCTATATGTCCCACGAAAAAAAGGACAAAAATATTCTAGGAGGAATAGATAATGAAAAACACAAAACGCGCTTTACTTTTAAGCGCACTTGCAATTGTGATGAGTATTGCAATGCTTATCGGCAGCACTTTTGCTTGGTTTACCGATAGCGCATCAACCGCAGTAAACACAATTCAGTCAGGTACACTTAAGGTTGCACTTGAAATGTTTGATGTTGAACAAAATAAGTGGGTAGATGCTGAAGGCAAATCACTTGAATGGGTTACCGAAGACGATGTTACAAATGTACTTTGGGAGCCTAACTGTACATATGAGCTTCCCTTAATCCGTGTTCGTAATAACGGCAACCTTGCCCTTAAGTACGAAATTTCGGTTATTGGCGTTACAGGGGACAGCAAGCTTCTTGAAGTAATTGACTTCACAGCCTCTATTGACGGTGCGCCTGAAGTTCCGCTCAGCACATTTGCTGGCCATTTAGATGCTTTTGATGAATCATCAGAAATTCTTATCAAGGGTCATATGGATAAGAACGCAGGCAATGACTATCAAGACAAGGAAATCGAAAATATCGCTATAAGCGTACTTGCTACACAGTACACCTATGAAAGTGACAGCAACGATAATCAGTATGATAAGGATGCTACGTATCTCAGCGCCGGAACCGTTGATGAGCTTAAAACTGCTATCGAAATGGGCAAGCCTGTAACTCTTACCGACGATATTACGATGGATGCCGGAAACTTCACCGTTGCTGCAGGCACAGAAGCGGTTATCAATTTGGGCGGCAACGATTTGACACTTACCAATGCAGACACAACGGCTGCTTTCTTGAAGGTTGAAGGTGATTTGACGATTACGGGCGAAGGCAACGTGGCCGCAAGACAAATCAACACCTACGAAGGCTCGAAGTTGACACTTGGTGAAGGCGTAGAGATTTCGACAAGCAATAGTTTCGCAATCAACAATAGCGGAACAACCATTATCGACGGTGCTACCATTAATCACACCGGTACTAACCACGCTATCCAAAACCAAGGCAACGGTACCTTGATCATAAACGATGCTACCGTTACCTCTACATCCACTTCGAATATCAATACGATCAATAGCCAAGGTGGAACGGTCATCATTAACGGCGGTACTTTCGTTCACGAGGGCTCGATGGGTTCTGTAATTAAATGGTTGTATTCTAACGAAGGCGAGATCATTATCAACGGCGGTACCTTCATTCAGAAGGGTGGAGATTCTCTTGCGTTCATTGATTACGGTGATGCAAAGCTGACCATTAATGGCGGTACGTTCGATTCTGCTTCTTATTTTGCACAGCCTGCTCAGAACATCGTTATTAACGCAGGTGAGTTTAAGAACAATGCAGTCGTAGTATTTAATCCGTTTATGCCTTGGACGATTGCGGACAAATACATTCCCGCAACCAGCACTGCAACTACCAACGCTGACGGTTCTATCACCGTAACGGTAAACTAACAAACACACATTTTATAAATCACTTATTCAAAGCGGTGGATTCTTCCACCGCTTTTTTATGTTCAAATTATAGTTTATCGCTCAGTTAAATTGATTGCATTTTTGGCTCCCTCTGACGAGGGAGCTGTTGAGCGTTAGCAAAACTGAGGGAGAGAAAAACATTTGATTTGCTGTATTTTTATCCTCTCCTTCCGTCTTTTTGCTTCGCAAAAATCCACCTCCCTCTAAGATGGAGGCTTTCGGGCGATTCGTGAATCGCCCCTACGGATATTGTACAATAATTACGAATTACGCATTACTAATTATTTATATCGATGGGCCTTCGGCCCTATAAATTCCAATTTAAATTAAAGTAATATAAATTTTTCCTTTTTCATACAATTTAATAACAAGTTTTAGAGAGAGGAAAATATTATGGACAACAAAGCCTTAAAAACCGATGTTTATACCAATGAAAATGTATGGTCTGACAGCTGTGAGCAGCCGATAGATGTTGAATTTACCTTACCTGATTATTGCCCCGACATTTCAAAAATTTTCAAATGTAAAACAGCCGCAAGAATTGCCTCAAAATCCTTGGGTGAAAAAAGCATTACGGTGGACGGCAGCATTTGTATTACGCTTTTGTACTGCGATGTAAATAACAATTTATGCTCGTATGAATACCAATACCCATTTAGTAAGGTTAAGGAAACCGAGGTGGAAACGGGCGGCTGTAACCTTACAGCGCTAGCCAAAACCGATTATATAAACTGTAGGGCGGTTAGCGGTCGCAAGGTGGATATTCACGGTGCAGTAAGCATTGATTTAAGGCTTTTTTGCCGTAAGGGCTGCTGTGTTATTTCGGATATTGATGACCGTAATATTGAAGCGCGTCGGTTAACAGCGCCTTCAACCTCGCCAATGGCATATAACGAAAAATATGTTATTATTGAGGAGGAAATTGCACTGTCGGGCGGTGCGGCGCCTATAGGCAAAATTATCAGGTACGATGCATACCCGTCGGTCAGCGAATGTAAGGTTATAAACGACAAGGTAATGACCAAGGGTGAAATGACCGTAACGGTTACATACTGTGCTGAAAATTCTACCGCACCCGAGGTGGTTAAAACCCTAATTCCGTTTAGCCAAATTATTGATATGACGGGTGTCAGTGATACCTGTGAGTGTGAAACAAAATCCTCCCTCGCTTTTTTAGAGGTTAAGCCTAAAACTAATGCGGCGGGGGAATGTAAAAGCTTTTCGCTTAATGCTAAATTACTTCTTTGCAGTCAGGCCTTTTGCGCAGATGATGTGCCCATTATTTCGGATGCATTTTCACGTAGATTTGAGGCCGATATTGTTAAGGGTAGGGTAGTGTTTACCAAGATTTGCGATAACGTTAAGGAAAGATTTCATTTTAAAGAAAGCGTTAACCTTAATGAAAGTGTTTCCTCAATTTTAGATTTGTGGTGCGATATACAGTCAAAAGCCGTTAAGTTTGAAAACGGTAAAATGCTTATAACAGGCGTAATGCTTGTGTGTATTGTTGGCGTTTTGGAAAATGGTGAAACCACATTCTTTGAAAAACCGCTTGATTTCGAATACGCACGCCAAATTACAAATTTGGGCGATAATTTGGAATGTCAGCCTGAAATTACGGTGGTTTCCTGCGGATATACAATAAACTCGCCTACAATGCTTGAAATAAGGGCGGATATTGCCCTGAATGCCGCCGTACTGGAAAAAACAGGGATTGAGCTTGTTACCGACCTAAAGCTTAATGAACAAAAATTAAAGCCTAAAAAAAGCAATTGCTCACTAACGGTTTATTTTGTGTCGGGAAACGAATGTGTTTGGGATATTGCCCGCATTTATAATGCAAGTGTTGATGAAATTATTAAAATAAACAATTTACAAGGTGAATATGTAAGCGACGGCAGTATGCTGTTAGTACCGACGTTATAAAAAAATAATCCCCACAATTGTGGGGATTATTTTACTTTGTAAGCATATCAATTATTGCAGAGTAAATTTTTGAGGGGTCACTTAAAAACTTTTCCTTAATAAGCAATGCCTGGTCCTCATCACAGGCTAAAAGCTTAACACTCATAAAAGGGGTTTCATCGTCAATGGCCGAGCAGGTTATAAAGGTTTTGTCACCCTCGCGCGAAATTTTAATGTCGGTTTCCTTGGCGTTTTTAAAGCGCGCAAGCATTTTATATGCCGCATCGTAGGCGCGTTGCTTTACCGTTAAGGAAAGGGTGGTTTTAAGGGTTTCGGCAACATATTTACCGCTTTTGGTAATAACATAAGTGTCCTCATCCTCGTTAACGGGGCGTAGCTGACCGTTTTTTACCAAATGGGCTATAGAATCGTTAACCTCGAAGCAGTTGGCAATACCCTCATAATGAAGGGTGTCAGCCAAAAGCTGACCCGGTACTGCCTCATCCAAGGCCGACAAAATGTAACAAATTAAAATTCTTACTTCAGCTGTGCTGAAAAGACCGCCTGCGTTATTAACGCCTGCTGAAACTGCATCTTTTTCCAAAGGAAAATCTCCCTTACAAATTATTACTTTTATTATACTTGCTATGAATGGCTTTTGCAAGTGCAAAAATAAAAAACGGCGTTTAAAACGCCGTTTAATTATTATGAAAAGAATTTGTCGTGTACAGCAAGAACAGCCGCATCGGCATATTTTTCGTTAATTAAAACTGAAATTTTAATTTCGCTTGTAGAAATCATATGAATGTTAATGCCCGCATCTGACAAAGCTTCAAACATTTTTGAAGCAATACCAGGGTTAGATTCCATACCTGCACCTACAATAGAAACCTTTGAAATTGAGGTGTCACAGGTAACGGTTTGGAAGTTAAGGCTGTCACTAAGCTCGTTAACAGCGGCAACTGCGGCCTCGGCATCACTTTCGGGAACGGTGAAGGTAATGTCCTTGGTGCCGTTACGGCCAATTGACTGTAAAATAATATCAACATTTATTTTAGACTGAGCAACCTTATTGAAAATTTTGAAGGCAATACCGGGGGCATCCTTAAGACCTACAACCGAAATGCTCGCAACATTATTATCCTTGGCAACGCCTTTAATTAAAGTTTTTTCCATTTTTGTAATCTCCTTTACAATTGTACCGCGTTTTGTGGGTTCAAGACTTGAGCGAACCTCTAATTCAACATTATATTTTTTAGCCATTTCAACCGAACGGTTGTTAAGTACCTGCGCGCCAAGGGTTGCAAGCTCTAACATTTCGTCATAGCTGATTTCATCCATTTTAACAGCGCCCGGAACTTTTCTCGGGTCGGCAGAGTAAACACCGTCAACGTCGGTATAAATCTGGCACAAATCAGCCTTCATAGAAGCCGCAATTGCAACTGCGCTTGTGTCGGAACCGCCACGGCCAAGTGTTGTAATATCGTCATACTTGTTAACACCCTGAAAGCCTGCAACAATTACAATGTGTTTTTTAGCAATTTCAGCCTTAATGCGTTCGCTTTCAACCTTTTTAATGCGTGCAATAGAATAATGGCTGTCGGTCTGGAAGCCTGCCTGCCAGCCAAGAAGTGAAACGGCAGGGTAGCCAAGCTTTTCAATTGCCATTGCCAAAAGTGAAATTGAAATTTGTTCACCTGCTGACAGTAACATATCCATTTCACGCCTTGAAGGGCCTTTGGGGTTGATTTCCTTTGCTTTGTCGATTAAATCATCAGTAGTGTCGCCCTGAGCCGATACAACAACTACAACATCGTTGCCTTTTTTATAATCCTCAATAATTATGTTGGCAACGTTAAATACTTTTTCGGCATTGGCAACCGACGAGCCGCCGAACTTTTTAACAATAAGTGACATTTATAATACCTCCGTATTAGAGCATGGTATGCAAAATTTTATAGTTTTTAAGGTGTGATAACGACTGAAGCTTTTCTAATACTTCGCTTTCAGCCATTTCTTTAGTTAAAATTGCAATTTCCTGACGGAATTCGTTCATTACATAGCTTTCAAAGCAGTTGTTAAACGCTGCAACAAATTCGGTCTTTAAACCGCTGTAATCATCACCCTTTAAGGTAATGTAATATTTACCGATTTCGTTAAAATCTTTAACAACATAGTCTTCTTCGCCATCCTGCCAGTTAAGATACTTTTTATAACCGTCGTGGCGAATAGCATCAATAATATCGGCAACGACGGCGCTTGCGGTTGCTTCTTTGCCTGCACCCTTGCCGTAAAATGCAACCTCACCGGTTTGGTCGCCGTTAACAACAACACAGTTAAACACGCCGTTTACACTTGCTAAAATGTGTTCACGACTTACAAGCGTGGGACGAACAGAGGCTGTAATTTTGCCATCGGCCTGTTTTTTGGCGTGGCCGATAAGCTTAATAACTGCACCGAAGCCGTCAGCGTATTCAACGTCGTCAAGTGTAATGCTTGTAATGCCTTCGGTTTTAACCTGTTCTGGATAAACGTGTTTTCCAAAGCCTAAAGCCGCCAAAATGCAAACCTTGCGGCAAGCGTCGTGACCTTCAACATCGGCTGCGGGATTTCTTTCAGCAAAGCCTAAATCCTGTGCAAGCTTAAGCGCTGTGTCAAAGTCCATATTATCCACTATCATTTTATTTAAAATGTAGTTTGTTGTTCCGTTTAAAATGCCCCAAAATTCATCAATTTCATTTGCGGCAAGACAGTTGGCCATTGGACGTAAAACGGGAATACCGCCGCCAACACTGGCTTCAAACAAAAAGCTAACGCCCTTTTCGTTTGCAATTTTTATTAACTCGGCGCCCTTTGCGGCAACAAGCTCTTTATTAGATGTTACAACGCTTTTGCCGGCTTGTAGACAAGCTTTTACAAAATCGTAAGCGGGGGTAACTCCACCCATAACCTCGGCAACAACCGAAACGCTGTCATCATTTAAAATATCATTAAAATCCTTTGTGAATTTATCGCTGTAGTCGACGTCAAAATCCCTTAAATCAAGTATGTGCTTAACATTAATTTCATTTTCTACACGTTTTTCAATGCGATTTTTGTGGTTAATTAAAATTTCAGCCACACCCGAACCCACAACGCCGTGACCCATAATGGCAATATTTATCATTTTTGCCCTCCGTTCATGCTTTTAATGGAAACAATGCCTTCAATACCTTTAAGGGAATTAAGCATCTCATCAACCGAAACAGTAATTTTGTCAGTTTTAATTGTTATTGTAACATCAGCCGCTCCATCAACAGGAATAGCCTGATTTACCGTTAAAATATTTGCACCATATTCATAAAGCGCAGTCGTAAGGGAAGATAGCGTTCCTGCCTTGTCCGAGAGCTTGGCTAAAAGTGTAAGGGTTTTTTGGTCTGATTCGGAATATTTAAAAACATAATCCTTATACTTATAAAAGGCACTTCTTGAAATGCCTGCCATTTTGGCCGCCTGACTTGCGTTTTGTGCACGACCGTCGGCTAAAAGTTCTTTAGCCAAAACCACACTTTCAAATACACTTGGCAGAACCCTTGAATCTACTAAAAAATAGCTTGAATTATTCATAAGTGTCCCCCATAGAAAAACTATTGTATTTAATTATAGTACACTTATCCTTAAAAATCAACCCCTAAAAGTATTTTTTTACATAAATGTAAAAGTTGCATAAATTTTATAAAAAAGGGTGGTAAAAGTTTGGACCAACAGGCAAAAAAGCAGTTTTTAGT
>SVPF01000026.1 GCA_015066005.1 Oscillospiraceae bacterium | reverse complement strand
CAATTGAATTTGAATAGTATTAATTGTTTCGGCAAATTTGATTTATCTTCTTCGGAGCAATTTCTTTTATCCTTTCGCAATTGGATGAATCAAGCAATACAGTAAATTTGAAGACCCTGTGTCATCGGAAACGATGACACAGGGTCTTTTTTTGCATCAAGAAAACCACTTGCACACATTGAACTAGTGGTTTTTATTTATCAAAAACGATACTCGGGTTTACAGGTAACATAATGTTTTTCTTTTTATTTATATACCGAAATTTTTATGTGCGGAAGGGAGGGGCACATTCGGTAAATAATTTTAAGGAGAAGTTTTCAAATGATAAATGCAATTATTGACGAATACGGTGAAATTACCGTTAATGAAGAGCCAATATCCGACGGCATAAATTTTCAAAGCGTAAAATTCAATTTTCCAAAGGCTTGGAACGGCTATGTAAAAACCGCTGTTTTCAGTAATAATGACACGGTTATAAATGTGGTTTTGCAGGACGGAAATGCCTTGTGTATAGGCGAAAACGAATGCTATATACCGCACGAGGTTTTAAAGGCGGGGGTGCTTGAATTGTCGGTTTTCGGTGTCTTGGGTGACAGCCGTGCAACCGCAAAAAGCGCAACAGTAAAAGTACAGCCCAGTGGTTACGCAAATGGTCAAGCACCGGGTAATCCAACCCCAAGCGAATATGAACAGCTTGTAAATTTAGCAACCGAAACAAAATTGATTGCGCAGTCGGTCAGGGATGATGCCGATAATAATGTCTTTAAGGGAGATAAGGGGGATAAGGGTGAAAAAGGGGATGCGTTTGTATATTCCGATTTTACACCCGAACAGCTTGAAGGCCTAAAGGTCAAGGGCGATAAAGGCGATATGGGACCGCAGGGACCACAAGGCCCAAAGGGTGAGGACTATTTATTAACCGAAGCTGACAGGTCCGAAATTGCCGAGTTAGTTATGGCAGCCCTGCCTAACGGAGATGAGGTGTATTACTAATGGCTAAAAAAGTTTATGAAGAAAGCAAGATTCAAGCTATTGCGGATGCCATTCGTGAAAAAACAGGCGGCAATACAACCTACACCACGGCCGAAATGCCCGAAGGGGTTGGTGAGGTTTACGAAGCAGGTGAAGAAGCCGGTCTTGATACTATGTGGGACGCCATCCAACGCGAAGGTACAAGAACGGAATACGGCTTTGCATTTTACAAATGGAGGGGTGAATGGTTTTACCCTAAATATGATATTGTTTTAGGTGATAAAGTGGTTGCTTATGAGCAATTAGGTACATCAACATTTAGAAACTTTAATGATGGTGGTGATACTAATTTTGATTTAACTGCAAGGCTTGAAGAATGTGGTGTAAAACTCGACACAAGTAAATGTCCTAACCTCTTATACTTTATGCTTGGAATAAGAGTAAAGCGAATACCAACGATAGACTTATCATCAGCAACAGGTTCATATATGGCTTTTTATGCGACAAGCCTTCGAATTATAGACAAGTTGATATTTAGTGAAAACACAAACCTTGACACTACTACTTTTCAATATAACGGTAGCCTTACAACCATAACCGAGGTTGAGGGTGTTATTGCTAAAAGCATTAACTTTCAACATTCACCATTAGATGTGCCTTCTATAAACCGCATTATTGCTTGTTTAAAAGATTATTCAAGCATAGGCGGTACTTACACATTAACACTTAAAAAAGACCGAGAAACAATGCTTACCAATGCTGAAAAAGCGGTAGCAACGAATAAGGGGTGGACATTGGTATGGAGTTAAAGGTATTAACCGCAAGTGAAGGTATGATTTTAACCAACGGCGAGGCCTATGGCAAGGCAATTACCTTGGGCAAGAATGACAGCACTGAAAACTGGCACGAAATAAGTGAAGTCGAATATGAAAGGCTTACAGAAATACAAAACGAATATTTGGATAAATAAAGTAAAAAGCAAGGTTTGTTATGGCAAATCTTGCTTTTCTTTTGTCAAAAATTAACATATCCAACCTGAAATGTGTTAATTCCTTGTATTTTGTTGACATACAAAATGCGCTGTGGTACAATGTAAAAGTATGATTATATATTATATATAATATAAGGGAGTAAGTTGAATGGAAAAGAGATTGGCGCTTTCAACACCTACAATGCACGGTGAGGAAATGTATTTTATTAACGAAGCGTTTGAAAAAAATTGGATTGCTCCGCTTGGGTTTAATTGCGATAGCTTTGAAAAGGAAACCGCGGAATATCTTAAAAACGGTACTGATAATGAAATGTATTGCCTGTCGTTAAATTCAGGCACAGCTGCTTTGCATTTAGCGGTAAAGCTTGCAGGTGTTAAGCGTGGAGATATTGTATTATGCTCGGATATGACCTTTGCTGCAACGGTTAACCCAATTTCCTACGAAGGCGGCAAGCAGGTGTATATTGACTCTGAAAGGGAAACCTGGAATATGGACCCTGCCGCTTTGGAAAAAGCCTTTGAAAAATATCCCAATGCAAAGGTTGTAATGCTTGTGCACCTTTACGGCACACCTGCAAGGATGGATAAAATTATTGAAATTTGCGAAAAGCACAATGCGGTTTTAATCGAGGATGCCGCCGAAGCATTTTCGGCTACATATAACGGCAAGCAGTGCGGCACCTTTGGTAAGTATAGTGTGCTTAGCTTTAACGGCAACAAAATAATTACCACATCGGGCGGCGGTATGCTTGTGACCGACAGTAAGCAGTCTCGTGATAAGGCTTTCTTCTGGGCAACCCAGTCGCGTGAGCCGTTCCCGTGGTATGAACATAAGGAGATCGGCTATAACTACCGTATGAGCAATGTGGTTGCAGGCATAGGCCGTGGTCAGCTTTTGCATTTGGAAGAGCACAAGGCCAAAAAGCGTGAAATTTATGAACGCTATAAGGAAGGCTTTAAAGGCTTGCCGCTTACAATGAACCCTTATCTTGAAAACAGCGACCCTAATTTTTGGCTTTCCTGCATTTTGTTAAATGAGGGTGTTAAAATAACCCCAATTGAAATTATGGAAAAGCTAAATAAAGAAAATATTGAAACCCGTCCGCTGTGGAAACCGATGCATATGCAAGAGGTTTTTGCGGATAACGATTTTATTACCGCAAACGGACAAGCCGTTAATGAGGATTTGTTCTCTCGAGGCTTGTGCCTGCCAAGCGATATTAAAATGACTGCTGAGGAGCAGGATGTAGTAATTGACTTAATTAAAAAAATGTTTTAAAGGAGCTGCATACCAAATGTATGCCAAATTTTTAAAGCGCCCGATTGATTTTATATTGTCCTTGTGCGCAATTTTAGTGCTTTCGCCCCTACTGCTGCTGTTAACAGTTGTAGGTGCATTTGCAATGAAGGGGAATCCGTTTTTTACTCAGCTTCGCCCCGGAAAGAATGAAAAAATATTTCGTCTTATAAAATTTCGCACAATGACCTGTGAAATCGATGAAACGGGTAAGCCCTTACCCGATGAAAAAAGACTTACAAAATACGGTAAATTTTTGCGTTCCACTTCTCTTGATGAATTGCCCGAGCTTTTCAATATTTTGAAGGGCGATATGTCAATTGTAGGGCCAAGACCGTTGCTCGTAAAATATTTGCCGCTTTATAACGAACAGCAACGCCGCAGGCATAATGTACGCCCCGGTCTGACAGGATTGGCACAAATAAACGGACGCAATTTGGTAACGTGGGAGCAACGTTTTGATTTTGATGTAAATTATGTTGAGAATGTATCGTTTTTAAACGATTGTAAAATTATATTAGGCACGGTAACTACGGTTTTAAAAAGCGAGGGTATATCCTCTGAAACGGCGGCTACAATGGAAGAATTTTGTGGCAGCAATACAAAAGGAGAACTTAACATATGAATCACTTAATTATACTCGGTGCCGGTGGTCATGGTAAGGTCGCTGCTGACATAGCCTTCAAAACCAATAGGTACGCTGTCATATCATTTTTGGATGATCACAACACATCTAAAATTGTCGGTTATGATGTAATAGGCAAAGTAAGTGATTATAAAAAATATATACACTATGCAGATTTTTTTGTTGCAATAGGTGATGGTGTTATACGCGAAAAGCTTCAAAACGAGCTTATTGATAACGGTGCAAATGTAGTAAGTCTTATCCATCCGTCAGCTGCCGTTGCTTTAGGTGTAGAAATGGGTATCGGCTGCATGATTACGGCTATGGCTGTTATTGGACCTGATGCTAAAGTAGGTAATGGTGCAATAATCAACACCGCCTGTTCGGTTGACCACGATTGTGTTGTTGGCGACTTTGCGCATGTATCTGTGGGAGCACATCTTGCAGGAATGGTTAGAATAGGAAAGCAAACAATGGTCGGTGCGGGCGCAACCGTTAAAAATGGTATCACCATTTGTGATAATTGCCTTGTGGGTGCAGGCGCTGTTGTGGTTAAGGATATTATTGAAAAAGGAATATATGTCGGGGTTCCGGCAAGGAAAATGTTGCATGACAAGTGTGAATAAAAAAATACTGATTTTAATCAACTATGATGCAGGCCTTTACAGTTTTCGCAAAGAATTGTTGGAAGCTTTGATCGACAGTCGGAATGAAGTTTATTGCTCATTTCCCTTTGGTGATAAAACTGACAAAATTAAAAAAATGGGTTGTGAATGCATAAATACAAAGGTATCACGCAGGGGAACAAACCCTATTGAAGATTTTAAGCTGCTTTTGAATTATATAAACCTTATCCGAAAAATTAAACCCGATGCGGTTTTAACTTATACTATAAAGCCGAATGTTTACGGCGGTATGGCCTGCAGGCTGATGCGGGTTCCGTATATTGCTAATGTTACAGGGCTTGGCACAGCAGTACAAAACGGCGGGCTTATGCAAAGGCTAACCCTTACGCTTTATAAAATTGGGCTTAAAAAAGCAAAAATGGTGTTTTTCCAAAATGCTGAAAATCAGCAGTTTATGCTTAAGAATAAGGTTGTTAAAGGACAGTGTGATTTACTTCCCGGTTCGGGCGTAAACCTAAAGCAGCATTGCTTTGAAGAATATCCTAAAAGCGATGAGCAGGTGGTACTGCTTACCATAGGCCGCATTATGAAGGATAAAGGCACTAACGAAATATTACAAGCGGCGAGAATTATTAAAGCCGAATATCCAAATGTAATTTTTCGGTTTATAGGCTCTACTGACGGAAGCTGTAACGAACAGCTTACACAGGCTGTAAATGAAGGTGCAGTTGAGCATATAGAAAATCAACCTCAGGTACATACCTTTATCAAGGAAAGTCACGCAACGCTTCACGCTTCTTATCACGAGGGTATGTCAAATGTGCTGCTTGAAACGGCGGCAAGCGGGCGCCCCGTTATTGCAACTAAGGTTGCGGGCTGTCGTGAAACCTTTGATGAGGGAATATCGGGCATAGGCTTTGAAGCCAAAAGCGTTGAGGATTTGGTGCGTGCCGTTAAAGAATTTTTGGCGCTTACTAATGAGCAAAGAGCGCAAATGGGTCTTGCGGGGCGCAAAAAAATGGAAAAAGAATTTGACCGTGAAATTATTATAAAAAAATATATTGAAATTTTGAAAGAATTATAATAGGGCAGGTTTTGAAAATGTCACTTTATGAGAAAATCGTAAACAAAGAAGAAAAAATATCTCTTGTTGGTCTTGGTTATGTTGGTATGCCGATAGCAGTCGCTTTTGCAAAAAAGGTTGAGGTTATCGGCTTTGACCTTAATGCTAAAAAAATTGAGCTTTATAAATCCGGCATTGACCCTACAAATGAGGTTGGTGATGAGGTTATTGCCAAAACAACTGTTGAATTTACAGCCGATGAAGCAAGGCTTAAAGAAGCAAAATTCCATATTGTTGCAGTACCTACCCCGGTAAATGATGACCACACACCCGACTTAACCCCCGTTGAGGGTGCCAGCCGTATTGTTGGTCGCAATCTTACGAAGGGCAGCATAGTTGTTTATGAATCTACCGTATACCCCGGCGTTACCGAGGATATTTGCGTTCCAATTTTGGAAAAGGAATCGGGCCTTAAGTGCGGGGTTGATTTTAAGGTGGGCTACAGCCCAGAGCGTATAAATCCGGGTGACAAGGTTCACCGCCTTGAAACCATTGTTAAAATTGTTTCGGGTATGGATGATGAAACCTTAGATGAGGTTGCCAAGGTTTACGAGCTTGTAGTTGAAGCGGGGGTTCATAGGGCCGCTAACATCAAGGTTGCAGAAGCCGCAAAGGTTATTGAAAACAGCCAGCGCGATATTAACATTGCCTTTATGAACGAGCTTTCAATTATCTTTAACAAAATGGGCATTGATACAAAGTCGGTTTTAGAGGCCGCAGGCACAAAGTGGAACTTCTTAAAATTCTATCCCGGTCTTGTTGGCGGTCACTGTATTGGTGTTGACCCTTATTACCTTACATACAAGGCTGAACAGCTTGGTTACCACAGCCAAATTATTCTTTCGGGTCGCAGAATTAACGATGATATGGGCAAATATGTTGCCGAAAGTGTTGTTAAAAATTTAATTAAGGCCGATGTTTCAATTAAAAATGCCAAGGTTGCAATTTTGGGCTTTACCTTTAAGGAAAACTGCCCCGACACCCGCAACACCAGAATTATTGATATTTATAACGAGCTTCGGGAATATGGCATTACCGCAACCGTTGCTGACCCCGCGGCCGATGCTGATGAAGCTAAGCACCTTTACGGTATGGAATTTGTATCAATTGACAGCATAAAGGGGTGTGATGCCGTAATTTTGGCTGTTGCACACGACTGCTTTAAGGCTTTAACCGTTGCCGATTTTGAAAAAATGTTTAAATCGGGCGATAATTCGGGCAAGGTTTTGGCTGATATTAAGGGCCTGCTTGATAGAAAAGAATATGAAGCCTTAGGCTACAATTATTGGAGATTATAATTATGGGATATGAAAATTTAAAATTTCCTGAAAATTCTTTGTTTTTGGTTACAGGTGGAGCAGGCTTTATAGGCTCTAACCTTTGTGAAGCCATTCTTAATATGGGCTGCAGAGTGCGTTGCCTTGATGACCTTTCAACAGGTAAGCAAAAGCATATTGATATGTTTAAGGATAACCCCAATTACGAATTTATTAAGGGCGACATTAAGGATTTGGACACCTGTATGAAGGCTTGCGAGGGTGTTGACTATGTTTTAAATCAAGCGGCCTGGGGCAGCGTGCCGCGTTCTATTGAAATGCCCTTGTTTTATTGCAAAAACAATATTGAAGGCACCCTTAATATGCTTGAGGCGGCCCGTCAGTGCGGGGTTAAAAAGTTTGTTTACGCTTCAAGCTCCAGCGTGTACGGTGATGAGCCCAATCTCCCCAAAACCGAAGGTAGAGAAGGCAATCTTTTATCACCCTATGCCCTTACAAAGCGCTGTGATGAGGAATGGGCCAAGCTTTATACAAAGCTTTATGGGCTTGACACCTACGGTATGCGTTACTTTAATGTTTTTGGTCGCAGGCAGGACCCCGACGGCGCATACGCTGCAGTTATTCCCAAATTTTTAAAGCAGCTTTTAAACGGTGAGGTGCCCACAATTAACGGCGACGGTAAGCAGTCGCGCGATTTCACCTATATTGATAACGTTATAGAAGCCAATTTAAAGGCTTGCCTTGCTTCAAGTGAGGCCGCGGGACAGGCATATAACATTGCTTACGGCGGAAGAGAATATTTAATTGATATTTACTACGGTCTTACCGATGCGTTGGGACTAAAGGTTGAGCCTAATTTTGGCCCCGACCGCGCGGGCGATATTAAGCACAGTAATGCTGATATCAGCAAGGCTAAACGCCTTTTGGGTTATGACCCCGAATACAGCTTTGCCGATGGTATTAAGCTGGCTATTGAATGGTATAAGGAGAATTTGTAATGCCTGAAAATAAAGGCAGGGTGCTGTATGTGGGCGGTTTTGAGCTACCTGACAGGAATGCGGCGGCACATCGCGTTTTAAATAATGCCAAAATTTTAAAAATGTTGGGTTATGATGTTGTTTTTTGCGGTGTAGATAATGAAATTACCGCTTTTAGCAGCACGCCCAATGATGTTTTTGGCTTTGAAAGTTATCCGTTGCCATATCCTAAATCAACAAAGCAATGGGTAAAGCAAATGTGTGATATATCGGCTTATACCGAAATTTTGGAAAAATATCCCGATATTAAATTTATTTTTGCGTATAATCTTCACGCCCTTCCGCTTGCAAGACTTTTAAGGCTTGCCAAGAAAAAGGGAATAAGGCTCATTTCCGACTGTACCGAATGGTATGAGCACAAGTTTTCTATTCAACCAACTAAATTTATAAAATGGCTTGATACACTTCTTTGTATGTGTGGTTATCATAAAAAGTGCGATGGTATGATAGCTATAAGCAATTATTTGAGGGACTATTACCAAAAGCACATTAAAAGTATAATTGTGTTACCGCCGCTGGTTGATTTGAGTGATGAAAAATACAGTGGCGAAAAGCGTGAGAACAAAACTACAACACTTGTTTATTCGGGCAGCCCTGCCGCTTCAAAGGAAGCCTTGGGGGAAGTGGTTAAATGTTTAAATAAATTTAAAAATTTAAACTTTAAATTGCGCGTTGTTGGAGTTACAAGGGAAAGATTTGTTGAAATATACGGTATAGAACCTAATGACCAAAAAATTGATTTTTTAGGACGGGTTTCGCATATTGAAGCGCTTACTGAAGTGAAAAAAGCCGATTATTCAGTTATTATTCGCCCCAGAACACGTGTTACAATGGCAGGCTTTCCAACTAAATTTGCCGAAGCTATTTCCTGTGGTACGGCTGTTATTGCAAATGATACAAGTGACCTTTCGAGCTATTTAAGGGATAATAAAAACGGTTATATTGTTAGTCTTGAAGACTTGGAAAAGGATTTGTATGAAATTATTTCAAGCGGCGAAAAGCCATTAGTTGAAAATGATACCTTTGATTATAAAAATTGGGTATTAAATTTTGAGGAATTTATAAATAACCTTTAAAGGAGTGTAAAGTATGGCTGATAAAAAAACGAAAATTTTAATAACCTTTCGTGAAGGCGGGCAAAACGGAGGTCCGTTTATCAGTCATAAGCGCATTTTGGAAAGCGAGCTTCGTAAAAAGTATGATTTAGTGGCATTTTATATACCAAATGCCAGAAAGCTCAGAAATCCAAAGATTTTTTTAAACACGGTAAAGCGCTTAAGGGCCGAAAGGGCTGATATGGCACTTTTGTGCGGTCTTCAAACCGAAGGCTTTATGATGACCTTAGCCTGTCAGTGCGCGCGACTTAAAAGGATTATGGTTGTTCACGGCAGTTCAATGGAAGCAATTGGCTTTGGTGGGCTTGCAAGGTTTATTTTTAAAATGATAGAGCTTTATACCGTTCGCCACGCAACAGCAACCTTCGGCGTTAGCGATTATGTGTCCTCTTGGGAAATTTGCAAAAAAGCAAAGCGTTATTACGGAACAATTTACAATATTGCCGATTTTACACAAACCCTTTCAGATGTACCTAACATTCGTAAATCACTTGGTATCGCAAAGGATGATATTGTTATAACCTCAACAGGTCGGGTTATCGCCGATAAGGGCTTTGATATTTTGTGCGAGGTTGCAAAGCGTTTTAAGGATAACGATAAGGTAAAATTTATTGTTGCGGGTGACGGCGAATATAGACAGCAGTGGCTTTCGGATATTGAAAAGGAAAATATGCAAAAGCAGGTTTATTTGCTTGGATACCGCAGTGATATTGATGATATTTTGCGCGAGTCGGATATTTTTATTATCTGCACTAAGCACGAAACCCTTTGCAATTCGCTTTTAGAGGGCGGTATGCATAAATTGCCGCTTGTTGCAACCAAGGTTGGCGGAATACCCGAAATTATTGATGATAACAAAAACGGTTTTTTGGTGTCGCTTAATGATGTTGAAGGCTTTGTAAATGCTTTAAACAGTCTTATAAACGATGCTGAGCTTCGTGAAAAAATGGGTGCTGCTGCTAAGGAGAAGGTTGAAGATAAATTTAGCGAAAAAAGCATTGTTGAAAAATTAGATGATGTGTTTACCTATGCTTTGGAGGTGGAAAAGTGAAAAGCGTTCTTGAAAGAGAATATGTAAGAAAATGGTTTGTTCCGATGAATTGCATATTGTTTGTTTACTTTTTAGAATTGGTTTTTCCACCTGTTACCGTAATTGTTGATGCCACATGGGTGTGTGCCATTTGTATGGCATTATGGCTTTTTTTAAGCTTTATTATTGATGCCCGCTTTTATTTAAATTTAAATTACCGAAGCTTTTTGGCCTTGGTATTTTTGGTTTTTTCAATTTTCCTTCCGCGTTTATTTGGTGTTACTACAATCGGTAACCGTTATGTAGGGCTAGGGCTTTTGGCATTGGGGCCAATTATTTTTGAATTTTATAAAAAGCATGACATGCTAAGGGCGCTCCGTAATGTAATTTACGGTGTTATACCGTTTATAACCATTACACTCACCATAACCCTATATCGCCTGATTGAAGACCCTTGGATAAGCAGAAGCATTAAGGCTTCGGGTGAATATTCGGAGAACTTAGCCCGTGAGGGTGTTGGTGATTACGGTTTTATATATTTTATGGTGGTTATTACGCCTGTTTTGCTGTATATTTGTTTGAATTCTAAGCTTAGACATATTAAGATTTTAACCGCTTGTGCTTTTATATTATCGGTTTTCTTTGTTCTTAAATCCAGCTATGTTACCGCTTTACTAATTGCAATTTTAGCATCAGCGGTAATGGTTTTGTACCATATTATAGAAAATAACAAAGGCAATATAGCGGTTTTAATTTTAATTTTAATAGTCGCTGTTTTATTGCTTTCAAACATAAACGTAATTGTTAATACTTTTGCAGATTTTATTCCGCAGCGAATTGCAAATGTGCTTGTTACTGAGGATGGCAGAAATGTCTTTGTATCGGTTTTTGAAGAGTTTGTTATTGACCGTTGGCCTGTTATGAAAACAAGTATTGAAGGATTTTTTGAAAACCCGCTTTTCGGTATGATTACTTTAGGCAATAATAACCTTGCGGATTATTTTTTCAGTGGATTTGGCCAGCATTCACATATTTTGGATACATTTTCACTTTTGGGCGTTTTTGGCGGAATAATAAATCTAATTGTTGTTTTCAGACCTTTCAGGGATGAAAACGGCAAATGGGTTAAGGAAATTGCTCCTTTAACCGCCGCAATGCTTGTGTGTGTTGTGGGTATATACTTGTTTAACAATGCGACCTCATCAATCGCGTTAGCAACTTCAATTATTTTTCCGCTTTTACGTGAGTATTATATTAATCCGTCAGCCTTTAAAGCACCAAGGCTTAAGGAAGATTTATAGGGGTTTAATTATGAAAAAAATTGCTAAAATTTTTGGCGCATTATTTTTTAAAATAAAAAAGCTTGTTAATTATTGCATTCGTGTATATTTATCCTCAAAGTTTTCAAAAATCGGTAAGAATGTATTTGTAGGCCACGGCGGCATTTTTACTTATGAAAATATTGAAATCGGTAATGATGTATATATCGGTCAAAATGCGGTATTTCAATCAAGCTATGGAAAAATAATTATTGGTGACCACGTTATGTTTGGCCCAGGCGTAAACATTCATGGCGGTAACCACAAAATTAACGAGGTTGGCCGTTTAATGAAGCATACAACCCCAAAGCAAATGGGGGACGACGGTGTTATAACCATTGAAGATGACTGTTGGATAGGGGCTAATGCCATTATATTAACAAATGTAACCGTTGGCAAAGGGTCGGTTATAGGTGCAGGGGCAATTGTTACAAAAAGCCTTCCACCCTATTCGGTTTATACCGGTGCACCTTCGCAAAAAATGCGTGACAGATTTACAAGTGAAGAACTGGAAGAGCATAAAAGAATTCTTGGAGGCGAACAATAGTGCTGTTTTATATAGGATTCTATGCAAAAGAAGCAAATATCCAAAACCGTAATATCGTTTTGTCTGCCACAAATAAAATGAAATATATAATTGATGCTATTCACAAAAGTGGCATTAAGCAAGAAATTGTGTCTTTCAGTTCTACAAATGACACAAGGTATTATCCCGACTCCTTTGAAAAAATTAATGAAAATGTTTATTTAAAGCAGTTTAAAACTTTTGGAAGAAAAAATGTTTTTACTAAAGCGCTTGATATATACTTTTCAAAGCTGCAATTGTTTTGTTATTTATTAAAGAACGTTAAAGCAAGCGACACCTTGCTTGTTTACCATTCACCTGCATATTGTAAAGAAATTGCATTTATTAAAAAGATAAAAAAATGTAAGCTTGTGCTTGAGGTAGAGGAAATTTACGGTGATGTAAGCGGTGACAAGGCTTTAAGAAAAAAAGAGCTTGCGCTTTGCAAAAGGGCAGATGCCTTTGTTTTCCCGACCGATATGCTAAGCACTGCGGTTAATATTTACAATAAACCCTTTGTTACCATTCACGGAACCTATCAGGTAGAAGATGACAGGGGTTGCAGCTTTAATGACGGTAAAACCCATATAGTTTATGCGGGAACCTTTGACCCACGCAAGGGTGGGGCAGGTGCAGCTATAGGTGCTGCGGAGTATTTAAGTGAGCAGTATCATATTCACATTATTGGCTTTGGCTCGGAAAAGCAAAAAGATGATGTTATTCAGTCTATAGCTGATATAAACAAAAAATCGACAGCCGCTGTTACTTATGACGGGCTTTTGTCAGGTGAAGAATATATAAAATTTATTCAAAGCTGTCAAATTGGTCTTAGCACACAAAATCCAAGCGGAGTGTATAACGACACTTCTTTTCCTTCGAAAATACTTTCATATATGGCAAACGGTTTGCGCGTTGTAAGTGTGGATATTCCCGCTGTTAAAACCTCAGCGGTCGGTCAAGATTTATATTATTACGAAAATCAAACCGCCGAAGAGATTGCAAATGCCATTATGGGCGTGAATATGAATGACAGCTATAACGGAAGAAAAATTATTGCTGCTTTAGATAATAGCTTTTCAAGAGATATAAAAAAATTATTAGAGGAAATACATAATGCTTAAAAAGGTTTTTGATAGGTATAAAAGCTTATCCGAAAACAATAAAATAGTGTTAAAAAATGTTATAGGGGCTTTTGGTGTAAAGGGCTTGTCACTTTTAGTGTCGCTTTTTACAATGCCGGCATATATAAGCTTTTTTAATGATCAAGCAGCGTTGGGACTTTGGTTTACGGTGCTTTCGGTGCTTAACTGGATTCTTAATTTTGATTTGGGCATCGGTAATGGCCTGCGAAATAATTTAACACGCACCCTTACTCAAAAGGATGAGCTTGAAACCAAAAGGTATTTATCGAGCGCGTACATTTCGGTAGGCGTATTATGTGTTATAATTTCTACAGTATTTGTTTTTGCATTTAATTTCATAAATTGGAATTTGGTTTTCAATATAAAGGAAAACATTGTATCACGCGATGCATTACTGCTGAGTGTTAAAATTGTTTTTGTTGGTATAATGCTTCAGCTTTTCTTTAAGCTTATTACCTCGGTGCTGTATGCATTGCAAAAATCATCGGTGAATAATTTTGTAACGCTGTGCTCAACCGTAATTTCTTTAATTTGTGTTTTAGTTCTGCCATCCTATGATAACGATACAAATATGGTTGTTATGGCAATTATTCACGTTGTTGCCGTTATTCTTCCACTGGTGGTAGCAACAGTAATTGTTTTTTGCGGTAAAACACTGCGAAAGTGTATACCATCGATTAAGTTTTTCACAAAAAAGCACACAAAGGATGTGCTGACCCTCGGCGGAATGTTTTTATTCGTTCAAGTTGCTTATATGGTAATTATGAGCACTAATGAATATGCTATTACAATATTTACATCAAATGAAGCGGTTGTTGATTATCAGGTATATCAAAGGCTATTTACGCTTGGTAGCACTGTGTTTAGCTTAGCGCTTACGCCAATATGGTCGGCCGTTACAAAAGCACTTGCTGAAAAGAATTATAAATGGATAAATTCACTTTATAAAAAGCTTGTTTTACTTGCGGGTTTGGGTGTTGTGGCGGAATTTCTTTTAGTGCCCTTCTTACAAATTTTTGTTAACCTGTGGCTTGGTGAAAAGGCAATAACAGTTAATTATATATACGGTTTTGCATTTGCAGCATTGGGTGGACTAATGATTATGAACGCCGCGTTATCGAGCATAGCTAACGGTGTGGGTGAATTAAAAACACAGGCTTTGTTTTTTGGCTCGGGCGCTGTTTTAAAATTACCGATGGCGTGGCTTCTTGTGCAGCTTACAGGCTCGTGGATAGGTGTTGTATGGGCAAATGTAATTGCAATGTCGGTTTATTGTTTAATACAACCTTTATGGTTGAAAAAATATTTAGATAAAAAGAAAAAAGAGGTATCAGAGGATGTCACTATTCAAGGATAAAACTTTACTTATAACAGGCGGTACGGGTAGTTTTGGTAATGCGGTGCTCAACCGTTTTTTAGCAACCGATATTGGTGAAATTCGAATTTTTTCACGCGATGAAAAAAAGCAGGACGATATGCGCCACGAATTTCAAGCCAAAATGCCCGAGGTAGCTGAAAAAATTAAATTTTACATCGGTGACGTTAGGGATTTACAGTCGGTTAAAAATGCTATGCACGGGGTGGATTATATTTTCCACGCGGCAGCCTTAAAGCAGGTGCCTTCCTGCGAATTTTTCCCCATTGAAGCGGTTAAAACCAATGTTTTAGGCACAGAAAACGTGCTTACCGCCGCAATTGAAGCAGGGGTTAAAAATATTGTTTGTCTTTCAACCGACAAGGCAGCCTACCCAGTTAATGCAATGGGTACCAGTAAGGCAATGATGGAAAAGGTTATTGTTGCAAAATCACGCACAATTTTGCCCGAAAAGGCTAAAATTTGCTGCACGCGCTATGGCAATGTTATGTGCAGTCGCGGCAGCGTTATTCCGCTTTGGATTGAACAAATTAAAGCAGGTAACCCAATTACTATTACCGAGCCTTCAATGACTCGCTTTATAATGTCACTTGATGAAGCGGTTGACCTTGTGTTGTTTGCCTTCGAAAACGGTGTAAGCGGTGATATCTTGGTGCAAAAAGCCCCCGCCTGCACAATTGAAACCTTGGCAAAGGCTGTAACAGGCTTATTTAACCCCAATACCGAAATTAAGGTTATCGGTATTCGCCACGGCGAAAAAATGTACGAAACCCTACTCACTAACGAGGAATGTGCAAACGCCATTGACCTTGGCGACTTTTACCGTGTTCCTGCCGACACCCGCGGCCTTAATTATGATAAATATTTTAAAGACGGTGACAAAAACCGTAATCCTTTAACCGAATTTAATTCAAACAATACCGAGCTTTTAAATGTTGAAGAGGTACAGGAAAAGCTTTTATCACTTCAGTACATTCGTGATGAATTAGCCGCTTTGGAGAATAAATAAAATGAAAGTTTTAGTAACCGGTGCTAACGGCTTTGTGGGAAAAAACCTTGTTGAAGCTTTGAGGAATATTAAAGACGGTAAGGACAAAACCCGAAATATTACCGTGGACGAAATTTATTGCTTTGATATTGATACCGACCCTTCGGTTTTGGAAACCGCCTGCCAAAACGCTGATTTTGTGTTTAATATGGCAGGGGTTAACCGCCCGCAAAATAATGATGAGTTTATGCAGGGCAATTTTGGCTTTGCAAGCACCTTGCTCAGTACACTTAAAAAATATAATAACACCTGTCCTGTAATGCTGGCGTCATCGGTTCAGGCAACCCTTATCGGTCGCTATGACAGTGACTACGGCCGCAGTAAAAAGGCAGGGGAGGACCTGTTTTTCGGCTATGCCGAGGAAACGGGCGCTAAGGTGCTTGTTTACCGCTTCCCAAACCTTTTCGGCAAATGGTGCCGCCCAAATTATAACAGTGCTGTTGCAACCTTTTGCAATAACATAGCCAACGATTTGGAAATTACGGTAAACGACCCTGCAGTTCAGCTTGAGCTTTTGTATATTGATGATTTGATTGCAGAAATGCTGGATGCGCTTGAAGGCAACGAGCACCGCTGTGAATTTGACGGAATAAACACCGTTTTAACTGAAAACGGCAAATTCTGTGCGGCACCTATAAGCCACAGGGTAACCTTGGGCGAAATTGTTGATTTGCTTTATACCTTTAAAAAGCAACCCGAAACCCTTTTAATGCCCGAAATACCCAATAACAGCTTTGCCAAAAAGCTTTATTCAACCTACCTGTCATATTTACCAAAGGAAAAGGTAAGCTTCCCCCTTAAAATGAATATTGATGCCCGCGGCAGCTTTACCGAGCTTATTAAAAGTGAAAAATGCGGACAGGTATCGGTTAATATTTCAAAGCCGGGAATAACTAAGGGTCAGCATTGGCACAACACTAAATGGGAATTTTTTATTGTTGTTTCGGGAAAGGGCCTTATTGAACAGCGAAAAATCGGTACCGATGAGGTTTTACGCTTTTATGTAAGCGGTGAAAAAATTGAAGCGGTGCATATGCTGCCCGGTTACACCCACAATATTATAAATTTAAGTGACAGTGAAGACCTTGTAACAGTTATGTGGGCAAATGAAAGCTTTGACCCCCATAAGCCCGATACTTTTTTTGAAGTGGTGTAGTTATGTTAAGAAAAATTTACAGAAAAATTTACGGCACTTTAGTTAAACGGTTTAACCCTATAAAATATGCAAGGAAAATCGGCGTTAATTTTGGTGAAAAATTTCACACCTACGGTGATATAAATTGGGGTACAGAGCCTTGGATAATTACTATAGGTAATAATGTGCACATTACTAACGGTGTTAAGTTTATAACCCACGATGGCGGAACTCTTTTGTTTAGGGACAAAGTGCCCGATTTGGAAATTACAAAGCCAATTGTAATAGGAGATAATGTTTATATTGGAAACGATGTTATTTTAATGCCTGGTGTAACGGTTGGAAGTAATGTTGTTATCGGAGCGGGCGCTATTGTTACAAAGGATATACCCGAAAATTCGGTAGCGGTTGGTGTTCCTGCAAGGGTAATAAAAACTACTGATGAATATTTTGAAAAGCTTCAAAAGGAATCGTTACATCTTGGCCATTTAAAAGGCCGGGAAAAAGACAAGGCGTTGATGGAATATTACGGATATAAAGGTAATTCCAAAGGTATATATTTTTAATTTTAGGTGATTTTTTGAACAGTGAAAACAATTTACAGCTTCAAACCGACGCGTTTGTTGAGCTTGTGAAAATTGCAATTGGAACCTCAAAGGGCGATTTTGATTTTACCGCCCTTAACGATGCAGACTGGCTTGCAGTTATGGAGGAAAGTGCCGCTCACGCGGTTACACTTATGAACTTTAATGCAACCAAGGATTTTAACCACTTAATTCCAAAAGCAATTTATGACAGATGGTTTAAGGCATCAATTAAGGTTATGTCGCGCAATACGGTTTTTGCCAATGCCCAGGCCGAGCTTGACCGTCTTATGACAGAAAATGGCATAAATTATGTAATACTTAAAGGTGTAGCTTCGGGATATTATTATCCTGATTATGCAATGCGCACCTCGGGGGATATTGACCTTTTAACCGATATTGCCGATTTTCCAAGGGTTAAAGAGGTGCTTATAAACGCAGGCTATGAAATGAGTCTTGAGGACCACGATTTACATACGGTATTCGCTAAAGGCGATGTTGAGCTTGAGCTTCATAAAAAGCCTGCAGGTATGCCCGAAGGCATTCAGGGTGAAATGGCAAGCGAATTTTTAAGGGATATGGCCGCCAATTATGTAAGGGTGACAAATCCCGCCTATTCGCGCCCAACCGACCAAAACCACGCGCTTGTTATTTTGTTTCATACAATTTACCATATGTTTGCGGGTGGTATGGGTATTCGCCACTTGTGTGACTGGGCCTGCTTTGTTAACAAAACCCACACCGAAGCTTTTTGGCAGGCAGAGCTGTTACCGCTTTTTGAAAAAATGGGGCTTTTAAGGTTTGTAATGACTTTGACACAAAGCTGTATTGATTATTTGAATATAGATGTCCCCGCTTGGTTTATAAAAGCCAAGAAAGAGCTTTCTGATGAAATTTTTGAAAAGGTTTTGGCCTGCGGTAATTTTGGCCGCAAGCAAGGCAAATATTTAAGTGATAGGTATTCTTCGGGTAACGGTGTAAGGTATACCTTTGCTCAAAAGCTTAAAAATATGTTTGTTTCGCTTTGCAAAACCAACAGCCTTATGTATCCCATACTTAAAAAAGTGCCAATACTTCATCCGTTTATTTTTGTTTGGCGCATAATTAAATATATTGTTTTATCGCTTTTAGGCAAAAAAACCAGCCTTAACGAAAGAATGAAATATGCCGATGAACGCGCCGCCGTGTTCGATAAATTTGAAATTTACAGGTAAAGGGGTAAATTTTATGAATAAATTAAAGCTTATGACAATTGTCGGTACTCGCCCTGAAATTATAAGGCTTGCCGCAGTTATTAAAAAATGTGACAAATATTTTGACCAAATTCTTGTGCACACGGGTCAAAATTATGACTACACCTTAAATCAGGTGTTTTTTGAGGATTTGGGCCTTCGCGCGCCCGACTTTTATCTTGATGCGGTTGGTAAGGATTTGGGCGAAACCATCGGTAATATTATTGCAAAATCCTATGCGCTTATGGTTAGCGAAAAGCCTGATGCCTTGCTTATTTTGGGTGATACCAATTCCTGCCTTTCGGCAATTGCCGCAAAGCGACTTCACATTCCCATTTTCCATATGGAAGCGGGTAACAGATGTAAGGATGAATGTCTTCCCGAAGAAACCAACAGAAGAATTGTTGATATTATAAGTGACGTTAATTTGGCTTACAGCGAGCACGCAAGGAAATATTTGCACGAATGCGGTCTACCTAAGGAGCGTGTTTACGTAACAGGCTCACCCATGGCTGAGGTGCTTCGTGAAAATTTGGAAAGCATAAAGGCATCAACCATTCACGAAAAATTGGGTCTTGAAAAGGGCAAATATATGCTTTTATCAGCCCATAGGGAAGAAAATATCGACATCGAAAAGAACTTTGTTTCACTTTTTAGCGCAATTAACAAATTGGCCGAAAAGTATGATATGCCAATTCTTTATTCCTGCCATCCCCGTTCAAGAAAGCGTTTAGAACAGACCGGCTTTAAGCTTGATAAGCGTGTAATTATGCACGAGCCCTTGGGCTTTCACGATTATAATTGCCTACAAATGAATGCCTTTGCCGTTGTGTCGGACAGCGGCACGCTTCCTGAGGAAAGCAGCTTTTTCACAAGTATTGGCTCACCCATTGCGGCGGTGTGCATCCGCACCTCTACCGAACGCCCCGAAGCGCTTGACAAGGCCTGCTTTGTGCTTGCAGGTATTGATGAAAACAGTCTTTTACAGGCGGTTGAGCTTGCGGTAGAAATGAATAATAACGGTGATAACGGTATACCCGTACCCGATTATGTTGAAGAAAATGTTTCCACCAAGGTTGTTAAGCTTATTCAAAGCTATACCGGTGTAGTAAACAAAATGGTTTGGAGAAAATTTTAATAAATAATAAAAAGTGTCATTAGCGCGGTACTTTGCTGATAATATCACGCTAATGACATTTTATTTTATTTCTTCAATTTTACAGCCCTTATAATAATGGTATAAAATCTCCTTATAATCGGCACCCTGCTGTGCCATATAGTTGGCCCCGTTTTGACTCATGCCCACCCCGTGACCGTAGCCGTAAACCGTAAAGGTGAAGGTGTTGTCTTTTTGTGATACATTAAAGCAGGCCGACCGTAAATCAAGGGCTTTTCTAATTTCGCTGCCGCTTATTTGATTACCGCAAACGGTCAGTGTTTTTACGGTGCCCGCATCGGTTTTTTGAATGTCTTTAAAATAATCCTTTGGGTTGTCGGTTAAATTAAGCGTTGGAAAAAGTGCTTTGAATTCGGCCACACTAACAGTTTTTGTAGAAATAAAATTAGGGGAAAGCTTATCGCCAATGCTTATGACCGAGGTGAGATACGGTCTGCTGCCGCCCCAAACATTTTTGCAGTCCTCAGTTTTGCCAAAGGATATTGCATGGTAAGCCGCAAGGGCAATCTCACCATTGTATGTAAGCGCAAGGTTTTGGGTGTCACTAACTGCGGTTTTTATTTTTTTAATGTATTCGTCGGCATTTTCACCCCATTTTTCACGGGCGTCACTTTCGGTTATAAAGGCTTGGTCAAGGGCGAAATCATCGGTTATGTCATATTCTTTGTCGCTGTTGGTGGCCTTACGGTGTAAAGCAAAGGTGTGAGCGGCTACCGCCTGTGCCTTTAAGGCTTCAATTTCGTAAAGGGCGGGCATTTCGGCTGCAACAACGCCGAAAATATAATCTGTATAAGAAATATCCTCAACCACGTTTGTGTCGCCTCTTAAAATTTTAAAGGTCTTAACGGGTGAAACATTCGGAAGCCGAATGCTAGTGTCAGTAGTTTTTTGAGGTTGTCCTATAACGGTTAAGGGAAGCAGCAGTAAAAACACAAGCATAACTAATGAAAAGGCAATTATTTTCTTCATTTTGAACCCTTCTTTTTACAATAAAGTTGACATTTTTGAAAACGCATATTATTATTAAATATATCTTATATATTTATAATACATTTAATTATATGCGTGTAAGCTTCGCTTAATTACTTAAGGAGCATTTTAAAAATATGAAACAAAGAAAATCTACTCCGATAATTGCCGCACTTATTATTGCGGCGGTTTTAACTAGAATTGTTCAAATATTTTTGACAATTGATTTTAAGACAGGCTTTTATAAAACTCAGTTTTCAGCACTTGGGTTAGGTATCACAATTTTTATTGCCGTTTTGTGTGGGTCAGCGGCATTGCTTGCCCGTAACACATTGGATATAATTGAAAACGGCTGGGCTGTCAGCCGTGTAACCTCGGTTTTTTCGGGCGTTTTGGCAATTGCCCTTTTTTACGAATTTTTTGCCGAAAAATTTGTAATTCAAGGTGTGGCCTGGCAGGTTGTTTTGATGAAGCTTATCGGCTTTCTTACGGCGGGATATTTTCTGGCATTTGCAGTTTTCAGAACATTAAATGTTAAAATGCCCGATATTGCCCACACAATACCTGCTTTTTATATGATTATCAGAATAATTTGTTCTTTTATAAACATTTCATCTCTTTCTCTGATTGCTGAAAACATTTTTCTTTTGGCTTCTTACTGCTGTATGCTGCTGTTTTTTGTCAGCTACGCCGCTTTTTACTGTGTTGAGGAACAAAACACCCGTTCACTTTACACAAGGGCTGTTTTGGCATTTTCATTTAGTTTTAGCACCGCGCTTCCCAATATAATTGCAAATACCTTTGCTAAAGTTGGTTACACACACATTCCCATTCATTCGCAGGTTGTGTTAATGGCCTTTGTGCTTTTCTTGGCAGGCTTTATTTATGAAAAGTATTTTAAGGCTTATGAGCAATAAATTAAAAGAGTATATTCCGTATAAGGATATACTCTTTCTTTAAAGTAAAATATAAAGTAGGGCAAACATTAAGCGCTTGTCGGCCTTTTCGTTCATTAAAAGCAGTAAAAGACCTAGTATAAGGGTTAGGTCACCGTCGGATTTTATGCGGTTTAAAATAGGAATGTCGATATTCCCCAAAAGGTTATTTTGGTGTGGATTTTGAGGTGGTGTTTTTGGAGGTGGCGCTTGCTGCTGCATTTTCAGCATTTCCTCAATGGCGCGCTGCTTTTGATTGTCAAATGTATTGTTCATAGTAGTTTTCCTAAAATTCCGCTTTCTTTTATTAGGGGTAACAGGTCCAACAGCCGCAAAATTTTAATTGCGGTGTCAACCTTTTCTCGCTTTGCTTCGCTCAAATGCGGCTTCAGTGCCGACAAAAGCGCGGCGCGTGGGTCATCGCTTTGGCTTTGAAGGCGCGACACAAGCCCCATAATTTGTGTAATGTCGCCAATGTCGGCAAGTCCGCTTAAATCAGCCTTAGGTGGCTCGGGCTCGGGGGTTTTATTTAAAATGCTTTCGGCCATTTCTTTTACACGGTTCATACTTTCGGGGTCGCTTAAAATTTCCGAAAGCTTGGCGCTTATATCATCCATTTTTACCACCAAAAAGCTTCAAAAGTGCCTGTGCTTCGGGGCTTTTTAAAATTTTTTCCATTGCGTCCTTGTCGGCCATAACATTTAAAAGCTTTTGCTTATCACTGCTTGAAAGGCTGTTTATAAGCTTTTGTGTATCGCCCGTTTTTGCGGCATTTTCAAGGTCCTTTTTATTAAGGCTTTTACCTTTTAGCATATCGTTTATTATTTTGTCGTTTTGATTCATAAAATCAGCTCCCATAATATATTTATGTTAAAATTTGTTTTTTAGAATAGAGGTGTAATTGGTGCGCATTTTAGTTATTTCGGACTCGCACAAGCGGGGCGATATTATTGAAAAAATAATATACGCTCAGCCCACGGCCAACCATATTTTCTTTTTAGGTGATATTGCAAGTGACATTGAGGATTACACCTATCTTTTTACCGATAAAACCTTTCATATTTTGTCAGGCAATTGTGATTATTTTTCAAATTATCCGTCAAGTTCAATTGAAAATGTGGGCGGCAAGAAGATATTTTATACCCACGGCCACACCTTAGGTGTAAAATCATCAACAGCGCATTTGCTCGCGACCGCTAAGGCGCAAGGGTGCGATATTGCGCTTTTTGGTCACACGCATATGCCCTTAACATTATATGAGGATGGGGTTTGGCTTGTGAATCCGGGGTCCTGCGGTCATCCGCGCGGCACTAAAGCCACCTACGCTGTAATCGATATTGAAAATAACGGCATTATGCCGATAATTATAGAGGTTTAAAATGAAAATTTTATTACATACTTGCTGTGCGCCCTGCTCACTTTCTTGTATTTCACCCCTTCAAAGCGAAGGGTTTGAGGTTGAGCTTTTTTGGTTTAACCCCAATATTCACCCCTTTACCGAATATAAGGCCCGCCGCGACTGTCTTTTAGAATATGCAAAGGAAATTGGACTTCCCGTAAGGGTTAAAGAAAATTACGGGCTGCGTGAATTTGTAAAGTCAGTGGCCGATGATATTGATAATAGGTGCAAATATTGCTATTATATCCGTATGTATGAAACTGCAAAGTTTGCAAGTGAAAACGGATACGATGCCTTTACCACCACATTGCTTTGCAGTCTTTATCAAGACCACGACGGCATAAAAGCCACGGGGGAAAAGCTTTCGGAAGAATTTGGCATTAAGTTTTTATACCGCGATTTTCGCCCAAATTTCAGGGAATGCAATAATCTTGCGCGTGAAAAGGGCTTTTATATGCAAAAATATTGCGGTTGTATTTTTTCTGAAGAGGACCGTTATCAAAAGCAAATATTAAGGGATAAAGAACGCTTGACAAATTAAGCTTTAAGTAGTATAATTTGGTTGCAATTGGGGAGCTGGATGAAACTCCGGCTGAGAGGACGCCCGCCGAATGAACGGCTATGGCTTCGACCGATTACCTGATGCCGATAATGCGGCCGTAGGGAAATACAGCACGTGTATTGCCGCAGGTTAATTGCCTGCGGCTTTTTTGTTTTGGCCAAAACATAAAAACTTTGTATTTCGGAACTGATTGCAAATATGTAATAAGGAGAAAAACAAAATGAAAGAAAATGTAAAAAAACCAATTTTTCGTCTTACCTTAAGCGCAATATTTATTGCGCTCGCAACAGTATTGAGCTTCATAAAAATTTACGAACCGCCGCTTGGCGGAGGGGTAACCCTTTTTAGCATGCTGCCGATTGTTATGATTTCATGCCTTTTCGGTGTTAAATGGGGTCTTGGTGTTTCCCTGGCTTACGGTATTATACAAATGATGTTAAGTTTCGCAGAGGTTTGCTCTTGGGGACTTACACCATGGGTTTTAGTAGCCACCTTTGTGTTTGATTATGTGTTAGCTTATTTCGTGCTTGGCTTTGCAGGCATATTCAAAAAAATGGGATATATTGGAATTATTTTAGGAACGGCAATGGTTTTGGTGCTTAGATTTGTATGCCATTATTGTACCGGTGTATTTATTTTTGATATTTGGTGCGAATGGGAGAGCGTGTGGCTTTATTCGCTTTGCTATAACGGTGCTTATATGCTTCCTGAATTGGTGCTCACAACTGTTGGGGCGGCAGTAATATTTAAGCTTCCGCAAACCAAACGTCTTATGCAAGCATAAATTGGAGTTTAGCGCTTACGCGAATTAATAATGAATGATGCATAATGAAAAATTATGGTGTCGCTTTGCGACAGATGTAAATCGTATGTATTTAGATTGATATAACTCGTAGGGGCGATTCACGAATCGCCCGCCTGTACATAGCTGTAATTTACGGACAATTCGTGAATTGTCCCTACGATGTGCCACCAATTTAACCGAGCGATAAACTATAATTTGAACACATTATCTATAATTAAAAGCGGCAGAAAGGTGAAGCTTCTGTCGCTTTTTTAATTTTTACTTTAAATTTTTATTGACTTTTGGGGCAGTTTTGGGTATAATTTTATTCTGTAAGGTTATGTATAAAGGAAAATCTGCTTACATAACGAAAAAGTTCAGTTAAGGAGGGTTTAAGTTGAAAAGAACATATCAACCGAAGAAGCTTCATCGTAAGAAAGAGCACGGTTTCTTAAAGAGAATGGCAACTGCAAACGGCCGCAAGGTTTTAGCACGTCGCAGAGCAAAGGGAAGAAAGAAATTGACATACTAAAAGCCACTTACATGTGGCTTTTCCTTTTATTATGAGAATTATTAAATTAAAGGAAAACCGTGATTTTCGTCGGGCCTATAACCGTGGCAAAGCGTTTGTCACTCCCTTTGCGGTGGTTTATGTAAATAAAAATCGCACAGGGGAAGTAAGGCTTGGCATTACTGCCGGTAAAAAAATCGGCAAGGCTGTACAGCGCAACCGTGCAAAGCGTGTAATTACAGCCGCATTCCGTTCCGTTATTCCTGAAATTCGGGACGGGTTGGATTTTGTAATAGTTGCAAGAACCAGAATTTTGAATGTAAAAAGCACCGACCTTGCGTTAGTTTTTGAAAAAACACTTAAAACTGCGGGTGCTTTAAAAAACGAAAATGAAGAAAATACTAATATTTTTTGTTAGGTTTTACCAAAAAAACATTTCACCGCTAAAGGTTCCGTGCTGCCGCTTCACACCTACCTGCTCTCATTACGCAATTGAGGCTATCACTACCCACGGCGCACTAAAGGGGACAGCCCTTTCCTGTTGGCGAATTTTAAGATGTAATCCTTTTTGCAAGGGCGGTTATGACCCCGTTCCACCAAAAAAGGAAAAGAAACTTTAATTTTAAAAATTACCATTTTTGAATGGATGGTGCATAAATGCAAGCTTTATTTAACATTATTAACATTCCGTTTGCTTATGTTTTGCGCTTTATTTCTGACATTTGCGGCGGTAACTTTGCAGCAGCGGTGTTTATTTTCACCGTTTTCATTAACTTAATTTTTATTCCGCTTACAATTAAAAGCCAAAAATCATCAGTACAGCAAATGCGCATTAAGCCCAAGCTTGATGCTTTGAAGGAAAAATGCGGCGACGACAAGCAAAAGTACAGCATGGAAATGCAGGAGCTTTATCAAAAAGAAGGCGTTTCTATGGGTGGTGGCTGCCTTCCTATGATTTTCCGTCTTATCGTTATGATGAGCATTTACTGGCTTATTATGGCTCCGCTTACTT
The DNA here is from genome assembly GCA_015066005.1 of Oscillospiraceae bacterium. Lineage (GTDB taxonomy): Bacteria > Bacillota > Clostridia > Oscillospirales > Acutalibacteraceae > UBA737. The sequence goes on along the minus strand of SVPF01000026.1, from coordinate 1,735 downwards.
ATCTTATGGACGTTGATGCCAATACCATTAAGGAAGCTGCGGCAGCCCTTAAGGAATTGGGCGTAAATGTTGTTGAAGGCCGAAGCGAGCTTCAGATTATAGGCGCGGTTAACCAAGGCAAAATTGCCTTCCCCGAAATTGCTAACGCTATTAAGGAAATTGATTTCAATTTCTTTGGTATTGACCTTACCGCAACACCCAAATTCTCTATCGATATTTTTGCGGCCTTTAACCGCACTTGGATTATGCCTTTATTGGCATTTGCAGCCCAAATGCTTTCAAGCGTTATGTCATCCATAATGCAAAAGAAGCAAAACCCCGAAGCCCCCAGCATGATGGGTATGTTGCTTATGATGCCTTTGGTGTCCTTATTCATTGGTTTCGGCTTCCCCTGCGGTGTTACATTCTATTGGGCATGCTCGTCCCTTATCGGCGGTATTATTCAAATTTTAGTTCAACAATTTTACGGCCCTCACAAGCTTTTGTCTAAAGAGCGTGCAAAGGAGCTTGCAAAGCAGTGTGATTTTGAAGCCACACAAATTAACAAGCTTGGCACAATGGACGAATAAGAGGAATTTTTAAGGAGGAAGTCCCTTGATTAAAGAGGCAATAGGCTCTGGTCTTACTATAGACGAAGCCAAAGAAGATGCTATTTACAGACTTGGTATGCCGGAAGACAGCGATATCCAGTTTGAAGTTATTACGTTCCCTAAAAAGAAGACCTTAGGTCTTTTCGGTGGCTGCAAGGCCGAGGTTAAGGCATTTATTGAATTACCTGACGAAAAGCCCAAAAAGAAGGATAAAAAAGCAAACAAGCCTATCGATAAGAAGGCTGAACCCAAAAAGGCTGAGGCTAAAAAAAATGATACTAAAAAAGCCGAGCCCAAGAAAAACGAACCCAAAAAGGTTGAAAAGAAAAACGATGCCGCTAAGGAATACGGCCCCGCAGTTGATGCAAGTGAATTACCTGTTGACAGCCGTCCCGCAAAGGCAATTGAATTTTTAAAGCCCATTCTAAAAAATCTTGGTTGTGAAAATGTGAGCTTTAAGGTGTCCGAACGTGAAAACGCAGCTCTTATCGAGCTTGAGGGTGAAGGCCTTGGTGCAATTATCGGTCACCGCGGTGAAACCCTTGATGCGCTTCAGTTTTTGGCAGGTCTTGCTTCCAATAACGGCGGCGGTTATTATAAGGTTTCGCTTAACATTGGTAACTACCGTGAAAAGCGCGAGGATACTTTAATCGCGCTTGCAAACCGTATTGCCGATCAGGTTTTAAAGACAGGCAAATGCCGCACCTTAGAACCCATGAATCCTTATGAACGCCGCATTATTCACACTGCTGTGCAGTCAATTGAGGGTGTTACAAGTGCATCCTTTGGTGAAGGCATAAACCGTCGTGTTGTCATCGGTAAAGAGGGCACTGAGTTAAAGCCTTTAAGAAACGACCGTGGCCACGGCAGAAGGGATGACCGCCGCAGAGGTGGTCGCCGCCCCAGCAATAAGGTTGAGGTTGTACCCAACCGCGAGCCTAAAAAGGACAGCGACATCCCGCTTTACGGAAAAATTAATTAAATTGCATTTTAAAGCGTCGATTTATCGGCGCTTTTATTATTGTATAACGAAAACCACACGCTAAGCGTGTGGTTCTAAAGAGGCTCTGCCGATGAGTGATACCGCCGCAGCGGTCGGCTCCACTTGTCAGGGGAGCTGTCAACGATGTTGACTGAGGGGTAGT
>SVPF01000052.1 GCA_015066005.1 Oscillospiraceae bacterium | reverse complement strand
TTTCGATAAAATTGAAGCTATCGGCGGTAGCTTTTTTGTAAAAGAATCGCTCGATAAAATGGAGGGCAAATAAAATGAAAAGAATAGTAACCTTTGGCGAAATTATGCTTCGCCTTGCGCCTAACGGCTATTACCGTTTCTTCCAAAACGACCAAATGCAAGCTACCTTTGGCGGCGGTGAAGCAAACGTTGCCGTTTCTCTTGCTAACTATGGTATGGACAGTGTTTACGTAACCAAGCTTCCTAAACACGCTATTGGTCAGGCTGCGGTTGATTCTCTTCGTTATTTTGGCGTTGATACCTCAAAAATTGTACGTGGTGGCGAACGTGTTGGTATTTACTACCTTGAAAAAGGCGCTTCACAGCGTGGTTCGGTTTGTATTTATGACCGTGCTTACTCTGCAATTCAAATGGCTAAGTCCGAAGACTTTAATTGGGATGAAATTTTTGAAGGTGCTGACTGGTTCCACTTTACAGGTATCACCCCTGCTTTAGGCCCCAATGTTGTTGAAATTTGTAAGGATGCTTGCAAGGCCGCAAAGGCAAAGGGCGTTAAAATTTCTTGCGACCTTAACTACCGCGGTAAGCTTTGGACCCGTGATGAAGCACGTGCTGCTATGACCGAGCTTTGTAAGTATGTTGACGTTTGCATTTCGAACGAAGAGGATGCAAAGGACGTATTTGGCATTGAAGCAGAAGGCACCGACATTTATGGCGGTAAATTAAACCACGAGGGTTATAAGAGTGTTGCAAAGCAATTGGCTGATAAATTTGGCTTCGAAAAGGTTGCCATTACCCTTCGTACCTCTATTAGTGCCAGTGATAACGATTGGGCAGGTATGCTTTACGACGGTGAAAATTACTGCTTCTCAAAATCTTATCACCTCCACATTGTTGACCGCGTAGGCGGTGGTGACAGCTTTGGCGGCGGACTTATTTATTCACTTCTTTCAGGCAAAACAAGTCAGGAAGCAATTGAATTTGCTGTTGCAGCTTCTGCTCTTAAGCATTCAGTTGAAGGCGACTATAACCGTGTATCAGTTAGTGAAGTTGAAAAGCTCGCTGGCGGTGACGGAAGCGGCCGTGTTCAAAGATAGTTATAGATAAATTAAAAACCGCAGTCACAAGACTGCGGTTAATTTTTTAGCTTACTCGTTCATAATCCCTTTCATCACTTGGGAACGAAATAGTTAATTTATTGTTTGAGTTCTTAAATGCATAGTCAATTTCGGTATAATCGGGGTAACCATCAAGCATAATCTTAAACTTTTCACCCTCAAATGTATAAACACCCGATTCAAACAACGCATCACTTAGTGTGCCTACACAATCATCAATAAAGCCCTCATCATAATCGGGTAAGGCAGCCTTTAAAATTTCAGTAGCCTTAGGCGGTTCAATATCAACCGAATAACTTAAATCGTTTCCGAATATTGTCATAACATCAATATAAATCGGCCCTTCCAGCTCGATTTCGTACTCTAGCAGAATTTCACAAGCATCAACCTTTGTTTTCCATTTGCCTAAAATCAAGGTACTTGCAGGCTTTTGTGTTACTGCCGGCTTTGAAGGTGTGCTGGTTTGAGGCTTGCTTTCCTCGGGTTTGCTTTCTTCCGGTTTAGTTTCCTCAGGCTTGCTTTCGGTTGTGGTATCATCCTTAGAAGGTGTTGACACGGTTGGCTTTGAATTTTCAACCTTTGTATCATTATCCTTTTTATCACAAGCAGCGAATGATGCTAAAAGAATAACAGAAAGTAAAATAGCCCAAATTTTATTTAAATGCTTCAATATATTCACATCCTTTATATTCACTTAAAAGTGTGTTAATATTATACATATAATGAATTTTATTGTCAATTACAAAATAATTACGATTTAATTACAATTTTTTACCAACTCTACGGTTAGTTTGTTTATTTTATAGGGTTTAAAGGATATAATTTGTTTGAAAGGAGAACTGAAATATATGGACAGTAAGAAAATTGGCAACTTTATAGCAAAAAGAAGAAAGGAATTGGGTCTGACTCAGCTAGACCTTGCAAACAAATTAAATATTACCGACCGAGCTATTTCAAAATGGGAAAACGGCCGAGGTATGCCTGATATATCCCTTATTAAGCCGTTATGCAATGAACTTAAAATAACTGTTAATGACCTGCTGAGTGGTGAAAAGCTTCAGGAAAGCGAAATTAAGACTAAATCAGAGGAAAATATAATCAACACGCTTGATTATTCAAAGAAAAAACAAAAAAATTATATAAAAATAATTATCGCAGCAACCCTAATAATAGCCATTCCAATTATTACACTGTTTTCTATGTTTTTAATCGATTTTAACCGAATGCGAAATAACGAGCAGGTGGTTTTCAGTACTTGGGGGTTCAAATATACCGCACCGATTGATTTAAGCAGTGAGAAAATTGAAATTGCAATTGAAAATTACTTAACTGAGCTTAATGACCTGGAATATAAACATCATAAGGACGAAAAATACTTTGTTGCAAGTAATATTTACTTAATTGAAGAAACCCTTACAAAAGCCGAATACCGCGTTTATGCATGGGTGTACGGACAAAGCTATTATCCCAATGAAAACGGTGAAATAGTTAGCGGAAGTGGTTATTCTTGTCCGTATATGATAATTGTTGGAAGAATAAACGATGATTATTATGTTTCAAGCTATGAAACACCACGCGACGGAAGTTATTATCCTCAGGATATGAAGCGTCTCTTCCCTATTTATGTACGTTATCAAATGGATGAAGTTTATAGCGATGGTACACCTGAACGTTTAAAGCTTGAAATTGATGAACGTGTAAAGGAATATTTTAATTTAGAAAAATTAGATTAACTGTTAATTTTATAATTAAAATATTTAATTTGGTCGAATTTATAATCTTCTTTTAAAACAGTAATTAATGCAGCATGGTTTTCTACTGTTCCACTTTCTTGTAAAACAACCCATTCTCTTGTTTTAAGGTTATATTCTTTAACCGAAAAACTAATGTTATTATTATCATCAAGATAACAACAAGCACGTTTAAATTCATCGAAATCAAAAATTATAAAGGTGGTTTTTGAATCAATTCCTGAAAACTTTTTGTTTTTCACATAATCATTAATTGCAGGATAACGCCATAACACAGGTGCTATAACAACTGCAGAAAATGTTAATGAAGCAATCGCAGAAATCGCCATTATTATAAGGGAAGGAATTGCAATAGCCCAATCAATATCAGTATACTGTGAAAATTCTTTATCCCCTGTTAATCCGTCACTAATATAAAATACAACCAAAAATATTATACAACAAATTATTGCACCTATTATGCATATTTTGTTTTTTCTATTCTTTATATAAAACATAAACACAACTCCATAACTTATTCTATTAATATAGTAACACAAAAATAAAATAACCGCAACTTAGAAATAAGTTACGGTTATTCTTTGGCGAATAACTATAATTTCGATACAAAATTGCAAAATTTAATTATCCCTTCATAACGTTATACAGCTTCTTCGTTGCAAAATAATTTATAATTGCAAAGCCTGTGCCTTTATCAATAAAAATTCTTGGAACCGAAAGATAAATAGT
>SVPF01000051.1 GCA_015066005.1 Oscillospiraceae bacterium | reverse complement strand
AAGCAAAAAACTTTCCCTTAAAATTTCTCGTAAGGGAAATTTTAAGGGAAATTCTATGTCCAAACCTAAGAAAAACCTTGAAAAAGCCCGTCAAATCAAGGCTTTAGGAAATTCTGGTTTGAAAAAACTTTTTTTAAAAATTTTTTTGACCACAATATCTTGGGTTTTGTATGTTTTTTAACACCTATTTTTTTAAAAAAGGAGGGTGAAAAAGCTACTCTCCTACCTATTATATATATAGGCAATTTTTTTGTTTTTTAGACAGATAAAAAATTTTAGAAAACAAAAAGCGGCAGAACTTTTAAAATTCTACCGCTTTTACATTGTAAAATTACCTTATCCCAAAATTACAATACCTGCAATTACAAGTGCAATTACTGCGTAATGCTTCCAAGACATTTTTTCCTTTAAGAATATACGGCTCCACAAAACCGAAATTGCGCAGTAGGCTGAAATGATAACCATACCTGCAGAAAAGTCGCTGAACATAACTGCCATATAGAACACCTGCCCAACGGTTTCGCAAAGGCCACCAAGATAAAGGTGCTTATTACCTTTAAATATGTTTTCCTTCTTAACAAACTTAACCCAAACAAATGCAAAAACAGCCAAAATAAAGAATGTAAGTTCGAAAGCGGAATTTGCTGCATAGTCGGTAATCGCAACGGGAGAATGGTCAGAGAAAATAAACTCGTCACCTACTGTTCCCAAAGCATCTATTATAAGGTAAGAAATAGGAAGTAAGAAAGCTAATATACTTTTTGCATATTTGCGGTTTGCTCTTTCCTGCCTTGCCTGTCTAACCTCTTCGTCCTCATGCTGTTCAACAAAGCCAAGCGCTACAATACCAACCGTTATCATAACAATACCAATAATGGTTGTTACAGTAATATCCTCAACCGAGAAAATACCGAAAATAACACACAAAAGGAATGCAAGCGCACCCGAAGAATTACAAATTGGAGATGAAATTGAAAGTTCGATATAGCGAAGGCCGATATAGCCAAGTACCATTGCTAATATGTAAAGCGCCGCAACAGGTAGATAGTTTACAAAGTCCATAAGCTTAAAGTCTGTATAGAAAAGACTTGCAACTATTTTATGAACACCGTCAACACCAACAGTACCGTCGATTATTGCGCCGCCGATAAGGGTAATAAAGAAATGTATACCCATTACAAGACCAACGGCAAATACAACCTTCCAATGACTGTTTTTATCTTTTTCCCTTGTACCCATTTTAGAAAACAGGTCGGAACCACTCCAACAAAGCAGAGCTAATATTGAAAATAAATAATACAATTTTTACACCTCTTAAATAATTAAGTTATAAATTCGTTATTTAAGCGGCGGCGGTCTACGGCGGAACACCCTACAAGGCATTAATCTTCTAAGTCTTTTTGTCATGTATTAATCCGTTAATTTATTTGCAAAATCGCAAAGTTCCTTATCGCTGTAAAATTCAATTGTAATTTTACCCTTACCCTTGCCGGTAGAAACAATTTTAACCTTACGGTGAAGCTCACTTCTGAGAGATAATTCAACCTCGCTGTAAAGCTTGTTTTTTTCTTCTTTCTTTGGGGCTTTTGCGGGCTTTTTGGCAAGCTGAGCCATTCTTTCCAGGTCGCGAACAGAAGCACCGTCTAGGGCCGCTGTAAGCATTTTAGCGCGTATGTCGGCATCATCAATACCAATAAAGCAACGGGCGTGACCCGCGGTGATTAAGCCCTTGCGCAAAGCATCAAGCTCATCCTCGTTTAAATTAAGCAAGCGAAGAGCATTAGTAACAGCCGAACGGGATTTGCCCATGCGGTCGGCTACCTCTTCCTGAGTAAGCCCAAAGCTGTCAATAAGTGAGCGGTAGCCAAAGGCCTCTTCAACCGGATTTAAATCCTCACGCTGAAGATTTTCTATAAGGGCAATTTCCATAAGCTCCTGTTTGGAAGCATCCTTAACAATTACAGGCACCTCCTGAAGTCCTGCAATACGGCAAGCACGCCAACGCCTTTCACCCGCAACTATACTATATCTTCCATTTGAAAGTGGAGTAACCACAATAGGTTGTATTAACCCGTGTTGTGCAATACTGTCAGCAAGCTCGGAAACGGAGTCGTCATCAAAGTCCTTACGGGGCTGTTCACGGTTAGGTTCAATATCATTTATATTAAGCTTTAAGACACCGTTTTCTTCGGTTGAGTTTTCGTTAAAGAGAGAATCTAGTCCGCGGCCAAGGCCGCCTTTTTTAACTGCCATCTTTTATGCCCTCCTGTTTTTCTTTAAAAATTCTTTTGCTAAATCATCATAAGCAGCCGCACCCTTTGAACGCTTGTCATAATACTGGATAGGCATACCGTAGGATGGCGCTTCCGAAAGTCGTACAGCGCGCGGAATTGCGGTTTTGTAAAGCTTATCGGCAAAATATTTTTTAATTTCACCAACAACCTGACCTGTAAGATTTAAACGGCCGTCGTACATTGTAAGCACAATACCCTCAATTTCAAGGGTGGGATTGTATAAGCGCTTTACCTGTCTTACTGTTGCCATAAGCTGTGAAAGGCCTTCAAGAGCAAAATATTCGCACTGTATGGGTACAAGCACGGTATCACTCGCATTCAAAGCATTAATTGTGATAAGACCCAAGGATGGCGGACAGTCAATAAATATGTAGTCGTACCTGTCACGCACCATACTAAGCGCTATTTTAAGCTGATTTTGGCGGTTTTCAATTTCAATCAGGTCAAGCTCGGCCGCAGCAAGATTTATAGATGCAGGAACTACGTCAACCTTTTTAAAGCCGCTGTCAATAATAGCGTTTTCAATTTTACCGGTACCTATAAGCAGCTCATAGGTGGAAACCTTAACATTTTTCTTTGCTATACCATAGCCGCTGGTGGTATTGCCCTGCGGATCAGCATCAACAATAAGCACCTTTTTACCTGCTATACCAACAGCCGCAGCAAGATTAACAGCCGTTGTGGTCTTGCCTACGCCGCCTTTTTGATTAACAACTGAGATGATTTTTCCCATTTTAACCTCCGAAATGCGAAATGTTTCACGTGAAACACAAAAATTTACTTTTTTATTATAACAGTAAAATAACTGCTTGTAAATATAAAATATCAGATTGACATATAGAAAAATTTGTATTATTATTGTTAAGAATTTTTTTGAAGAGGTTAAATTTAATGGATATAATTGCTCAAATTTTAAGTATTATTTCTTGCGCGGCAATAATTTTTTCCTTTCAGCTTAAAAATAATCGCAATTTATTTTGGGTACAAACCTTCGCCGCAATTGGTTTTGGGTTAAGTTATTTGTTACTTGGTGCTTATGATGGCTTTTTTATCAATTTAATTTCTTTTACAAATACATTCGTATTATTAAATAAGAGGCTTAAAAAGACACCCATTTTAGTCGCACTATGTATAGGATATATAATTGTACCGTTCATTTCATTATTCTTAATTAAAAAAGCTTGGACAACCGTCTTAATTATTGCAACGGTATTTTCGTTTGTTATTGCAGCTTCACAAATTGCCTACACGCTGGCTATGTGGAAGGACGACGGTAAAGCAATAAGACTTGTCCGTTTGTTTGCAGTAACACCCGCCTGGCTTGCCTATAATATCGCGGTTTTTTCAATTGGCGGTATTATTTGCGAAGCATTCAATGTGATTTCAATCATTATAGCCTTTATCCGTTACGGCAAAGATGAATTTACTAAATAAATTGGAATTTATCAGACATTAACTGTCCTACACTCTAAAAAACCTTGATATTACTGGGGTTTTCGTTAATTACAAACTCAACTGTTATGTATTTTCCCTTGTTTTTGCCCTTATGAGCGAAAATA